>DAIDIM010000191.1 GCA_027459365.1 Chlamydiota bacterium | reverse complement strand
GGTGTTGCAAGCCACGATCCAATTCGGACAATACATCGTCTCGATATCGTTCCTGAAAATGGAGGGGTCCGTTTAGAGTTTGAAGCAGATGGATTCCTATACCGTATGGTGCGAAACATTACCGGTACATTGTTGGACGTTGCGCGTGGGAAAATAAAACCAACTGAGATTACCGAGATCTTTGCTGCCAAAGATCGAAAAAGGGCTGGTCAAATTGCTCCTCCTCATGGTCTATTTCTTATGGAAGTGAAATATCTTTAAAAGACTGGAAGTGAATGGCCCCTTTTGCTTCGTCTAGCAATGGATGGTGACTAGAGCAAATCAAAATGGGAAGAACAGGCGTTTGCATTAATGCGCTTATTCCTCTAAGACTGTCTTCAAAACCGATGATCCGATCCCCTTTTTTCCCATAAAGTTCAATGGCTCGTAAATAACATTCTGGATTTGGTTTTGGTTTGTCATAATCCTCACGCGTGATCCAATGAGGGATGGTTTGTAATACTGGATTATTCGCACAGACCATTTGCGTTTGTTCGAATGTAGAATTAGTGACAACACAGCGTTGAATATTTGCTTTTTTTAGCTCCTTGAGAAGCTCTTTTACGCCGGGCATTAATTCCACTTTGCCACTCTTCAGAAGTTCCAAATAGATTGTTTTTTTCTCTCCATATAGCATTTTCCAGTCACTGTTAAGATTTGGAAATTCTGCGTAGATTTGTTCCTTTAAAGCATCTGCATTCAAATGGGCAAGTGCGCAAAACTTTGCAAAACTCCAATCTACCTCACATCCATGGTTTGCAAGCATGTTCACATAAGCTTGATAATGAAGATGTTCTGTATTTACCAAAAGACCATCAAAATCAAATAAGAAGAGTTGAAATTTATGAATCCAATCCACTGATCAAAGTTTACACAAAAAAAATGTTTTTGTATATGGTCAATATAATGAGAAGAATCAATTATTTATATTTTTGTATTTATTTTATTCTACTCTCTTTAATGTGCGCGAGCAGCATTTTCACAAAATATTCGTTTAATGGATCTCGCTTTTTCTTTTTAATGTATGCAATTGGTCAGGCAGCTTTAGAAACTTGCTTGCTTATTTTGATCGGCTATTGTTTGCAATATTTCACACATAAAAAAGTGTTCGCCACTTTTATTGGGATCACCTTTGTTCTCCTTGTGTTTCACCTCTTCGACTTTATCTTAGAACGATTGATCGGTGGTTCTATATGGGATACGCTTGGTAATATTTTATCAGATACCTTTGGAAATTTTCTTTTTCTTTTGGAAGCATCAGGAATTCCCCTATGGAATTGGGTGATTTTTTTTCTATTTCTTGCATTTCTTCCAATCTTTGGAATTCTTTTTTACAAATTGACAGAGGCAGTAATTAACAGAAAATATTTTTCATTTTCAACTGAGGTACTTCCCATATCGGCGTTTTGCGTAATTTCGGGACTTGTTTTCTGGGATATTTCAGCATCAAAGTTGGTTCATCCAAATACATATCATGAATTCATTCAATGCCTCCCGTGGAAATTTACTTTTTTATATCCAAAATCGATTTTAATGAATCTGAGGGATCCTCCTCTCAAACCACCCTCTGAAAAGCAAACAATCGATGCAATTGTTCAAAATGATCTTTCTCTGACAACACATCCAAATATATATCTATTTGTCATTGAAAGTTTAAGAGATGATTTTATCACCGAAGATGTGGCACCCAACCTTTTTTCATTTAAAAATGCCTCTGTTCCGATTGCGACCACTCTTTCCAATGCAAATGGCTCACATCTATCTTGGTATTCGCTCTTTCATTCTCAATTTTCTCATCATTGGCATCTTGCTCAAGAACAAAACTGGTCTTTGGGTAGCGCTCCCTTAGCTTTTTTAAAAAAAATGGGATATCAAATTCATTTATACACTTCAGCACAGCTTGGCTATTTTGGGTTGGAGCGTCTCCTTTTTGGGCAAGACCAATATCTTTTAAATTCAAATCACAAATTTCATCATCATTCCACTCTTCCAGCGGCACTAACTGATGCAACAGCAATCCAAACTATGGTTCATGATGTTCAAGAAAATCGATCACTTCAAGAGGGACAAATTTTTCTCACATTCTTGGACTCAACCCATTTCAATTACAGTTGGCCAAAAAATTGGAAGCCAAAGTTTATCCCTTTTGCGAAAACAATTTCGTATTTTGGCGCTTTTTTTTCAAAAGAGCGTATTCATAAAATTAAAAACCGTTATCGTAATGCAGTGAATTATATTGATCATCTATTTGGCGAATTTCTTCAAAATATTCCAAATAAAGAACATGCAATCATCATTGTAACTGGCGACCATGGAGAGGAATTTTTTGAAAAAGGACACCTTCTCCATTCCTCACATATTGTTAAAGAACAAACATCGATTCCCATCTTGATGTATTTTGAAGGAAAAACCTTCGAAAGAAAAAAACTTGCTTCTCAGATGGATGTATTTCCCAGTATCATCGACTATCTGACTGGAAAAGTGCCTACATTTTGTCGTGGGGAATCAATTTTTCATAAAAAAGCAGACTCTTTTGCATTCATTTCCCGTGTCAATGCAGGTCGGTCACCCTATGAATTCTGTATTCACAATGGCCAGTATAAAATGATTGGCCAATTTGCGAATCGGACGAACATTCTCGATTCCAAGAGTTTAAGAATCGTCTCACTACAAACATTTGATGATGTAAATGTTGAGGGCAATACTCGCTGGATTCAAAAAGAATTCGGTATGGCACTCAAACACTTATTCCCGAATGAGTGAATCGAGTAAATTGAAGATCGGTTCAAACCCTACTTGTCGATTCATAATCTCACCTTTTGAATCCATTAAAAGAACAGTTGGCATCGATCGAATTTCATAGGTTTTGCTTAAATCATAAATTTTATCTACATTCACTTTGAGAAATTTCACCTTCCCATTCAAGCGCGCTGCAGTCTCTTCTAGAATCGGTGTCACTTTACTGCAAGGAGCACACCAGGTAGCATAAAAATCGACAATTACCGGGGTTTCGCTTTTCTTTAACTCTGCTTCAAATTGCTCAATGCTTTGAATCTCAATGATTGCTTCATGATTCACAATTGCTTCTTGTTTGTCATTTGCTTTGATAACCAAAATGCCCTGATCAGAAATATATTGCTGCACTTCTAAAGCTGCCTTTGCTGCATCACCAGATGCCGTCACTGCTTGCTTAAATACAGGATCGACGATGTCTCCTACTGCGTAAACCCCTTTAACAGAGGTAAGCCCCCCATCACGAACAAGAATATATCCATTGGCATCTAGCTTGATCTGATTTTGAAAAAGTTGACTATTTGGCTTTGAGCCGATAGCTAAGAATAGACCGTCTAAAGGATATTCAACTTGTTTTCCCTTTGTACTGAGCGTTACGGAACGAACAGATTTTTTATCACCTTTAATTTCAGTTACTTGCGTATCAAACATGATTTTAATATTCGATTTCGAAAGGAGATTTTGAATCCTCTTTTTTTCGCCTGCTCTCAAGGTATCTTTTCGTACAAAAACTGTAACATCATTTGCAATATTGGAAAGATACAATGCCTCCAACACAGCAGCATCTCCTCCGCCAACTACTCCAACTTTCTTTCCTTGATACAAATTCCCATCGCAAACAGCGCAATTGGTTACTCCATTTCCCCAATATGTCTTTTCCCCTGGAATGCCGAGATAATTTGGTTGCGTTCCCATTGCAATAATGCAGGTTTGAGCCTTCAGGGTGCGGATTTTTTTCTTTCCATCTGTGGATTGTGTCTGAATTGTGAAAGGTTGTTTTGAAAAATCAACACCAATCACCTCTTCTGGATAGATGATCGCTCCATTTGCTAGGACCTGCTCTCGCATCTGCTCAACAAGAACTTGGCCTTTAATCTCCATAACGCCAGGCCAATTTTGGACACTATGAGATTGGGTTAAAAGGCCACCTGGAGTTTTCCCCTCAAGAACAATGGGTTGAAGTTCCGCTCTGCCTAAGTACAAAGCCGAAGTCAATCCCCCAATCCCTCCTCCCATAATCACGACAGGATAGACGGGTTCTTCAGCAAAACAAGTGAATGAAATTGCAAGAATAAGATATTTAAAAATCTTCATAGTTCCCCAAATTTTGAAGCATCTTCAAGAACAAATTATATGTCAAAAGAAATATATAATCCTTGCCAAGCGAAGATACCCAGAGTATACCCTTTTATATGAACTTTCTCTATTTTTTTCTCTATTTTGCCTGCATTACAACATTCAGTGCGCTCCGATTCTTATCCTTAGATACTTCGGGCTGGTTTTTCCTCTATTCCCTTTCCCAATGCCTTTTTGAAGTAGGAATTTTGATTCTCGTTGCCCATTTTTTAAAAAATCGAACTTGGATTTTTTCCATCTATTTGATCTTTCTCCTTCTCCATTATGCCCATTTCACCATTCATCGATTAACAGAATCGACACTTGGACTATTCTTTAATTTTTTTGCAGGCCACGGAATTGTCCATGTATTCAAAGTATTCCAGGCAATCAATATGAACAGTTCAATGATTTTTTTGATTGTGGTCTCTTTTTGTTTACTTCCACTCATCAGCTCCTCTATTTTTCGAATGACAGCGCGAATCATCAAGCCAAAATTGATCTCAACTCGTCAAATTTTTTCTCTCCTCTTGCCAATTTCTCTGTTTCTTTTCTCTTTTGAATGGTTTGTTGTGAGAAAAATGCCCCATTTAGAACATTCTAAATTTCAAAAAACTTTGACGCTTGGAACTACCCTCCTAAGTCCGCAAATTCCATGCTCTATTCTTCCTATACAAATTTCACCTCCAGTTGATCAGAATGAAATTCTTAAAATTTTTGAACATTGCAATGTGCTTGAAAAACCTAATATTTATCTCTTCATTATCGAAACTTTTCGCAAAGATTTTTTGACAAAAGAGGTTGCACCCCATCTTCATTCCTTTAGTCAAGAAAATATGGATTTTGTCCATTCCCACTCCAATGCAAATTCGACTCAACATTCCTGGTTTGCAATTTTTCATTCACTTTTACCCTTTCATTGGGCAAATTTCCCAAAAATTTGGGAGAAAGGGAGCGTTTCTCTACAAATCTTGAAAAATCTGGGCTACAAAATACATGTCTATTCCTCAGCCGATCTGCGCTATTTTGAAATGGATCAAATGATTCTGGGGTCCAATCGCATTCTTGCCGACAAAATAGAAGAATATGCAACATTGCCTATTGAATCATGGGAAAAAGATGCTTATGTCCTCCGCTCTTTAGAAAATGAAAGTACGAGTGGAAATGTATTTTTATTTTTTCTCGACGCAACACACTCTGAATATAGCTTTCCGCCAGATGTTTGCTTTTTTCAGCCAATTGTTCAAAAAATTGATTATTTAACATTGAATGTCAAAAACATAGAACCGATTTTGAATCGGTATCGGAACTCTGTCCACTATATTGACTCTTTAATGGAGAAATTCTTTACCCACCTGAAAAACAACGATCTTTACGATCAAGCAATCATCGCTATTACTGGGGATCATGGTGAAGAATTTTTTGAAGAGGGCTCATTATTTCATGGGACACATTTAAATGAAGCGCAAACCTCCGTTCCAATCCTTTTTAAATTTCCTAAAAAGATGCAAGCATTGTCCGAATCGATTACACATATCGATATTTTCCCCACCATCTTAGATTATGTGACTCAAATCAATTGTCCTCTATTTGAAGGAAAATCCATTTTTAGAAAGCAAACAAATCAATATCGATTTACCATTGCTCAAAATGGGGCAAAAACGCCACTTGAATTTACCTATCATACCGAAAATTATCGGTTGCATGGACGCTTGTTAGATCCTGAAAATATCTACTCTAATCAAATGATCGAAGTTATAGATGAGATTTCCACAATAAATCCTTAGCAAATAATTGATTAATGGATTGAGGAATTTTAGGAGTTACTGGAATCCAGGGGAAGATTTTTCCCTGTATGGGGATAATTTCTATATTTTGAAAATATTTCTTTAAAATTCTTTGAAGGCCAAGAACTGAAAATTGACGCACATGTGTAGGATCGTTTTCGTACGCTTTGCCAAACAAAAATTTCCATCGATTCCGCATACGAAATGCATTTGGAACAGATCCTAAAAAAAGACCGCCCGGTTTTAAACTCTCCTTTACTTTCTGTAAAAAAGGTTCGAGAAAAAAGAGATGCTCCATAATTTCACAAGCAATAACTACATCAAAAGAATTTGGGAGAAATGGCCATTCTGTATTGAGATCGACCCATAATGTGTCGATGTTTAGTTTCTCCTTTGCCATTTTTAGTGCGTTTCGGTCTACGTCGACTCCAAGAACTTCATTGCCCCTTGCATAATATGAGGTTAGCATCCCATCGCGGCAACCCAAATCGAGAATTTTTTTATTCACTCCGATCCATTGTTGTAGATATTTTCCACGCTCCCCGTGACAGTACAAATATCCATAACGACCTTTCGTCTCATGATGATCACGATAGATAGATTCTAGGACATCTTTAAACATGTTGGAAAAAGATATCACGAAACTTCTTTTATTATTAACCTCAATTTTGAGTTCATTCCACTCGAATCTCATAGATCTTTTCGCAAATTTTCGCTCAAAAATATAACTTTTCGATATTTATTTTTCGCGATACGTTGCGAAAATTTATCAAAAATCTCTATAAATTTCGCGCTACAAAGCACGTTCGGAAGCTCCCTCTTAGGAATTTTGTGCTGGAAGTGGAATGGAAGCAAGCCTGCGAAATACACTCACAACTCGCTGTGGAATTGAAGGATATTTTTTCAAAAATTGATCCAAATGTTCTTCAGACCATGCTCTTAGATCTCCAAATGTCGCAGGGGTCTCATCTGTTTGAAGTGACTTCACTTTGAGACCAAATTCCATGAGAAATAAAATACCGTCATGAATACTTGTTCGTATATTCTGAACATTATTTATATAGTTCCTCAAATGTTCATTTGTTGCAGATAATTTTGTATTAATACTTGTTAAATGATCGCTTTCAGCTCTTTTATAATTATGGGCTAAATCATAGCGAACGCCCGCCTCTTTATATTCAATAGCTAAATTGCGGATAGCTCCAAGACAAAGCTCTTCAATACAACGCGCATGAGGATCTAAGGGAGTTCCATCGCTGTTTGTTAATCCATATTTATTAATCACCCACGCCCAATCAGAGCTTCTTCCAACGTTTTTTGCTAAAGTAAAATCGGTGAATACAAGGTTTTCTCTCCCCCACCAATAATCTCTATGCAGAAGCTCATGAGTAGCATCAATTTGATTCATTTTGATCTGATCCACGTTCTTTCCCATTTGAAAATAATTCCCACGGATCCGCTCTTCCCAGATAGCGACCTGTTTTTGGATTTTCTGCGATTCTCTTTTTTCTTCTTCGATATACAATTCCACCTCTGTCAATATTCTAACAATATGACTAGAAAGTGGTTCAGAATTAGAAGGGAGCAAGGAATGAGGGTCATTTCGATAGAGAGTCGTATCAAGTATCCGATCAGATATTTTTGAAGGTTCTGCAGACAAATTCGCATGAATTTCAGACATAGCACCCCTCTTTCGCCTTTATTAATTATTTTAAGTATATATAGATTAATTACAATATAATTAACTAAATCATACAACATCAACATGTAATACATATTTAAATTCCGCTATTCATATATATTAAAAAAATGAAAAAAACTGTATGGGAAAAAGAAAATGTATTGACCAAAAGCGCAATTAGAGAATAAATTGAATAAATTTAAACCAATTGATGAGCTAATTACATAAATAACAGATTTACAGCAAAAAATGTCTTATTTTTAAGTAAATACAATAGCGAAAATTAAAAATTCATTTTCTGTAGTTTACCGGAAGAGTTCAAACAACATTTTCACAAGCAATGGTTTGAATATGTCCAGCATGCAATAGCACTGATTTGAGGCTTACGAGCCATTCTCGGCGTAAATTCTTCGAAAAGATTTCCGAATATCGTCGAAGAGGCACATCGAGAATGGCTCACATTGAGCCATTCTCGGTGTGAATTCTTCGAGGAGATTTGGGATATTTTCGAACGAGTTTACCCCGTTTTCGTAAAGCTAATATCTCATTGAGTTATATACCTTTGCGAAAATGGAGGTAAAATCGTCGAAAAGATTTCCGAATATCGTCGAAGAGGCACATCGAGAATGGCTCACATTACTTTCCCTTTACGGAACAATCGAATTTTGGTAATCTTCCTCTATGACACGAAATTATCCAACCGAACTTGTTCCCTTAATTGCTGAGCTTAAGAAACTTCCAGGCATTGGAACAAAAACAGCTGAGCGCTTTGCCTTTGAATTATTAGGCTGGCCAAAAGAGGAGCTCCTCTTTTTGGGAGAAATCTTACTTGGAATTAAGGATAAAATCCCTCCATGTATTATCTGTGGATGCCTTACAAATCTTGGATGTTGCCCGTTTTGCGATCAAAGCACACGCGATCCAACGCAACTTTGTGTGATTGCTTCAGCACGTGATGCATTTGCTATCGAAGAGACTAGAACATATAAAGGCCTTTATCATGTCGTAGAACATCTTCTCTCACCTCTAGATGGCCGCCATGCAAGTCAATTAAACATTGAGAAAATCCAAAAGAGGATCCATCAAAACAAGGTTGGAGAAATCATTCTCGCATTTGATTCGACGCTTGAAGGAGACACCACTGCTCTTTATATTAAAAGTCAGTTACAACCAGAAGCTCTTTCCATTTCTCGCTTAGCTTTTGGACTTCCAATGGGTAGCAGCCTCGAATACATCGATGGAAGTACTCTCAGCCGTGCATTGAAAGGTCGTCAGACATTCTAAATACAACCCCATTTACGATCGTCGATTTTCGGTTGATTTGACGCGGTGAAACGGTGTAATTTTCCTCTAGACAGCTCCCAATTTGACATTTTCGGATCAAGTGACCTATACTTGATCCACTATGAATAAAAATTTGTCCCTATTCTTTCTCCTCTTCCTATGCCACGTTGCACCAATAATTGGCGCCGAATTCTACGACGAAAAAAAGGTCTCCCATATTGAAATTATCGTCGATAGTCCAAGCCAGACCCACCTTGATTCTCGAACTGCGCTCGCAAGAATGAAAACACGGACTGGAGATACGTTTTCTCAACTCACATTTGATAGCGATCTTAAAACTCTTTCTGAAGAATATGAATCGGTGAATCCATCTGTAAGACTTCAAGATGGCCAGGTATTCATTACAATTCATGTGACTCCAAGACCCATTATCCGAGAAATTAAGTGGATTGGTAACGAACAAATAAAATCCTCTACTTTACAGAAAGAACTTGATATTAAACCACATACGGTTTTTAACAGACAGTCGTTTAATAAAGGATTTAACAAAGTTAAAGAATACTACTTCAAAAAAGGGTATTTCGAATCGCAAATTTCTTACACACTCGAGCCGATCCCCAATACTGACGAAGTGAATGTGATCATCGACATACAAGAGGGAAGACCTGGCCGTATTGGCCAAATTGTTCTCAATGGTTTTACCAATGATGAAAAATCAGATATCGAAGAGCAAATGTATTTGAAAAAGTACAATTTCTTGTTGAGTTGGATCACAGGAACGGGCACCTACCGAGATGAAGCATTAGAACAAGACAAAATGACCATTCTAAATTACCTACATAACAAAGGGTATGCCGATGCAAGAGTGGACATACAACTCCTTGAAGATGAAGAAAATGGAAAACTGATTGTCGAAATCAATGCACATCGAGGACAACTCTTCCATTTTGGAACGATCCGATTTGCTGGAAATACTCTTTTTCCGACAGAGGATTTATCAAAAAAAACGGTGGTCTCTCCTGGCGCACCTTTTTCTCCCGATAAAGTGAGAGAGTCCTCGCAAGCGATTAAAGATTTGTATGGACAAAGGGGATATATTGACACAAGCGTTCAATTTGAAACCCTTTTAAAAGAGAATGAACCAATCTTTGATGTTGAATACTATATTGATGAAGGTCAACCCTATAAAGTGGGATTGGTACATATTTTTGGGAATACTTCGACACGATACAATGTCATTTTGCGTGAATCTCAGTTGGTTCCAGGAGAAACATTCGACTGTCGTAAATTGAATGCAACGCAAAAAAAACTGGAAGCGCTTGGCTATTTTAAAAGCGTCAATGTTTATGCTGTGCGCACGGCAGACGATGATATCTTAGGCGAAAGCTATCGAGATGTATATATCGAAGTGGAAGAGACAACAACGGGAAATATCAGCCTATTTGGCGGATTTAGCTCAACAGATAGTATTTATGGAGGGCTTGATCTTACAGAGCGGAATTTCAACCTTCGGGGCATTTCTAAACTATTTGTGGGACGATTTAGCGATCTACGTGGTGGCGGAGAAATTTTTCACTTAAAAGGGACGGTCGGTAAAGAGCAAAATAACATATTGCTTGAATGGATGAACCCCTATGTTTTTGACACCCTTTGGAGATTTGGATTTAGCATCAGTTATACTTGGAGCGAACTCCAAGAAAATGTTTTAGTCAGGACCTATGGTGGATCTGTCTATGCAAACTATCCCCTTTCTGCCTTCTGGACTGTAGGAGTCCGCGAGCGTGCTCGTCATGCACAAGATAGCTTGGACTTACGCCCTGTTGATAAATCGGCAATTGCGCAAGCCTCTGTGAACCACGTCCGTCATGAGTTGAATCAAGACGGGTTGATTACAGGGATAAGCGCCAATCTTTCGTATGATTCAACCGATAGTGCGATCAGGCCACATTATGGCTGGCGCTCCTATTTAGAAGCAGAAGTCACTGGACTGATTGGCAAATATGATTTTGCAAAGTTCAGCTATCTCAATGCAATCTACTATACGCCCTGGAGAAGAGGTACGTTCAAATTGCGTGGCGATTTCAAATTCATTGTTCCTTATGGAAGTACAACAAAAAGAACTGTCCCCTATAGCGAGCGCTTTTTCTTAGGGGGTGTGGATACAGTACGTGGATATGAACCGTTCACTTTGGGTCCTGTAGTGGCTTTACAAAATGCGACGGGTGGTTTCAATCGAACAGATACTCCTTATGGAGGACTATCTTCAATGCTTCTGTCTCTGGAATACAATCATGAACTTTTCCGCATGCTTGATATTTTTACATTCATCGACGTAGGGTGTGTGGAGTTCGATACGTTTAAAATTAGCCAAATACGTCCATCAACCGGAGTTGGCATCCGCGTCGATATTGGAAATAGAACCCCAATTATCCTCGGTTATGGCTACCCCCTAGTCAAAAAAGACCGTGTTGGTAGAGAATGGATTGATGCAGATGGTGTCCGACAAAAACGAGAGAGCAAGTGGCAAAAATTCTTCTTCTCAATGGGCGGACAATTCTGAAAAATTTTTTAATCTTTTAGGAGAACTATGAAAAAATTCTTTTTAGCAGCAGCTCTCATTGCTGGGTCATCTTTATGTGCAGATACCCTCATGACCGGTGTTGTCAATTTTACATCCTGCGTAACAGATTCCAAATATGGGAAAAAAGAGCAGGAAAATTTTGAAGCCCTTCGCAAGCAGATGGCTACAATGATGGAAAATACTGAGAAGGAATTCAAGGAAGTCGCAGCAAAATGTGAAGATACAGAGTACCTTGATTCTCTAGCTCCAAAGGCTGAAGAAGAATTGAAAGTTAAATATCAAAATATCGAATTCCGGCGCGCGACGAGCGAAATCCGCAATCCCGACGGCTCCCGGGTATTCCATCTCCCCGACATGGAGGTGCCGGCCGATTGGAGCCAGGTCGCCTGCGACATCCTGGCCCAGAAATATTTCCGCAAGGCCGGCGTGCCGGCACACCTCGCCCCCGTGGTAGAGCACGACGTGCCGGATTGGCTGTGGCGCCGCGTGCCGGACGAGGCACTCCTCGCCGATCTGCCGGCGGGCAGGCGCAGCGAATCCGAGACGAGCGCCAAGCAGGTCTTCGACCGGCTGGCCGGAACCTGGACCTATTGGGGCTGGAAGGGCGGC
>DAIDIM010000093.1 GCA_027459365.1 Chlamydiota bacterium | reverse complement strand
CATGGTGCGCGCCCTGGACGGAGTCAGCCGCCCCGGCAACTTTGACGTGCCCTTCGCCATGAACACCTCCTCCCTATTCTTTCGAAATCACCAATCATCACCCCTATCCCCTCTTTCTCGATCTTTCTGTCGATGCTCCCGACGGAATTTTCATTTCTGGGCGAGGACTGGATTCGGAATGGAAAGGGCAATTCCAAGTAGGAGGAACGCAAACAGATACCATTGCGAAAGGGAAAATCGAACTCATCAAAGGGACCTTCAACTTTTCCTCCCGCTCTTTTAAATTAACTGAAGGCTCTTTAGCCTTTAGCGGAGTCCCCAATGTGCAACCGCAACTCAATTTATCAGCTGAAATTCAAATTAAAGATGTCCTCGTTACAGCTCACCTCAAAGGTCCCCTCAATAATCCGCAAATCTCGCTACAATCCACACCGCCCCTTCCACTTGGCACCATCATGGCCTATCTCCTCTTTGGTCGAGATCTAACTGAAATCAGCAGCGTCCAAGCCCTTCAACTTGCAGGATCTGTCGCATCGCTTGTTGGCGAAGGACCAAGCATTATTGAAGAGACCAAAAAATCGCTCGGCCTTGATCGCATTCAAATGATTACTGTACCTAGCACAACAAGCGAAAGTGGAGAAACAATCGCCCTCCAAGTTGGAAAATATGTAACCGAAGGGGTACTTGTCTCCTACTCACAAGCAGCTGAAAATGCCGCAGGAAACATCAGCGTCGAAGTTGAAATGCAAGGCAACCTCTCCTTCATCCTCGAAAGTGACCAAGCCGATGAACAAAAGCAAGGTAAATTCACCCTGCGCTGGGCAAGGACTTATTAACTTGAGTTACCATACATCTTTTTATTGGAAAGAGCGTTAACGAATTCAGCGAATTTATCCAAATGATTCTCTAATTTTGCCCACTGTCGTATCTCATTAAGATCGATCTCTTTCTCTAAAGCAACCAAAATCGCCTGTTCGAATGCTTGCACGTCCTGCCAATAAAAGAAACTAACCAATCTATCTTTAACAAATCTGTAGGAAAAAGTAATACAACTTGACCTAAAGAAGTATCTAAAGAATTAAATTGCTCGACGATCTGTTCTCCAATGGCTACTGGAGGTGATACAAATTCAATGAAAAAGATGCAGTTAGGATGTGTAAAATATTTACCTTGCTTGTTGCATAGAAGAAAGAGAAACTTGTAGATGTTTCTTTAATTGCAATGCATAACATGTTTTATTTTGAGTAAATAAAATAAAACTCTTTCTACAGATTCGTTTCCAAAAAGTCCCTCAAGCATTTTGATTACCTATACTTAAGGTAACATTACCTAAAAATGCGGTAGACGTCAAGATAAGATAAAATAAAATATTTTAATATTATAAAAAACTTAATCTAATCTTAATCTTGACCTTTATTCGACTTTTTTTTATGCTAACTCTCGAAAAACCACTCAATTGAGGACTTATGGAAGTATCGCTTGATGATCTTGACGCAATCGCTTCTGCAGAAAACCCAACCGCTTTAGACGCTCCCAGCCTCTCGACCACTGAAGGAAAAACCGATCAGCTAGCGCAAAGTGTTTTTTCAGACCCTAATAGACCCGATCCACATCGTCCCATTAATCTAGCTTATGAAGTCATTAAGGTCATTGGCTCGTATGAGAAAGACAAAGCGGAAAAAGATTTAAAAAATCTGCAGGAAAAAGCAGATGAATTTACTCGATCGATCGATCTTCTACTCGACCTTTCTCGAGAAACAGGAAAGCTCAATTCTGAAAAACCAAAAATCACTGATGAAATCAGATCGCTTCTCGAACAACTTAAAAGTAGAGGCATCAATCTCGATCTAACCAATGGAAAAGAGATTGATAAAGAACAATTAATGACATTGAAAAGTGCGATCGGTTCCCATACGGACAAACTCCGGATGGAAGTGCAACAAATTTTCACGAAGATGCAAACAGTCCTTTCAAGCTTGTCTTCTGTCTTGGACTCAGGAAAAAAGATCATTGAAAAACAAGACGAGTTGCTTCGTAGAATCAGTGAACGATCAATCAAGAGATAACAAATGATACAAAGTCATGTAATGTACAACATTCTCAGATCTTTCAACCGATTCGAGAGAACGGCTAGCGTTCAAGCACAGCTTTTAGAAGAGCAGACAAAAAATGACTTTGCAGAGATGCGTCGCCTAGAAGAAGAGAAGTTGGCTAGAATTAGAGAATTTTCTGATGCATCAAAGACATCAAGAAACTGGGGATACCTATCCTCTATCACAAATAATCTTACTCCCATTATTCCATTAGTCTCAGGCGCTGCCCTCTATCAAGATAAAGAGACCAGCCTTGCCGGAACTTTGTTGATTGGATCTAGTGTCGCAAGTATTGCAAACCGCATTTTTCAAAGCAGTGGTATATACGATACAATTGCTTCCTGGATAACTCCTACAAATAGTCTCTCTGAGACGATCGCTTCACGGCTAGAGACAGGAATGCAATTTGTATCCTACGTTTCAGGCCTTGCAGGGGGATATCTTGCTGCAAAAGCACCAACTGTTACTAGTGCAGTGACTTCTTGGGCAACAACCGGGGCTTCTTGGGCAACAACAGGAATGCATTTAGTGACGCAGGGGATCAATTTTGGACAATCATTTGCAGAAAGAAACATTAGATATACACAATCAGATGTGCAATTAACTGAGTCTCAAATTCAGCAGCGATCACAAAATATTCAACAAATTGCGAAGGAATCAGAAAAGTTGACTCACACAATTGCAGAAATAGCAGAAGCTGTAAAATCAGCCATTCAATTACTCGATACAAGGATTTAAGAGGACTTATGACACCTATTCAGAATATTTCAACTAAAGTCGCAACAGCTCCATCAGCAAATATTCTTATTCGCCTTCAGGCTTTAGTATGCAAAATCAATGCGCAATTATCACGCCTTTCTCAAGAGACCCAATCACGTAGTCAAACAATGAAAAAAGAGCATCGTCTGGCCACTGATAAACATGCAGAACTCACAAAAGCAATTGGCTGGTGGGCTCCACTCATTGCAGGAGGATCCATTGCCTCTTCTTTCACTGGACGTGCACTCACATATTTCAATCTTGATGTAAAAACATATTTCAATCTTGATGAAAAATCATACGAAGGGGCACTTTCTCAACTCCCCAATTTCGTGAAAGGTTTTGGTGAGTTGAAAACAAGTAGAGACCAAGCAGGCATTACTGAAGCAAATTCAATCATACAATTGCGTCAGACTGAAATTTCGAATGAAGCACAAAAAAGTGGTGAAGCGCGCGATCTTCTATCGGAATTGCAACAGGTTCTCGCCAACATTCGCGAGATATTCAAGAAAGCAAGCAGCTAAGAAAGTGTTTTAGAGTCTTCAAACACCTTTTCTTTATTACTTTACTTTGAACAAGAACCGGCCGACGTGAGTCAATTGAGTCAATTAGACAAGAATAATTGACTCAATTGACTCACAATTGTATCATTGAGTCAAAAGAGCCAAAATGAAATACCAAGATACTGAGTCTTCTATACTTGAGTTTAAAAGAGAAGTTCCTCAAAACGATCAAATCATCAAAACTGTGATTGGTTTTTGCAATCAAAATGGGGGTAGGCTAGTCATTGGCGTTGATAATGATGGTACCATTATTGGACTCCTGAATGATCAGATTCTAAAACTCATTGAAGAGTTAAACAAGACAATTTTCGAAGCAACTGCCCCCTCAATTATACCGAGAATTTACACCCAGACAATCTCAGACAAAACACTTCTCGTTATAGAAGTATCTTCTGGAGGAAACAAACCGTATTTTCGAAAGTCTGAAGGTTTAGAGAAAGGTACCTACATTCGTCTTGGATCTACAACGCTACGAGCAACTGACGATTTGATCCAAGAGTTAAAATGGCAGTCTAGAGGAAAGACTTTTGATGAAATGCCCGTTTATCAGACGAGTATTGATGATTTAGATTTGACGAAAGTGGAAAAGTTTCTTCAAATTCGCAAAGAAAGAGTGCCCACAATTTCTAAAGAGATCCTTTTTTCCTATTACTTAATAACGCAAGAACATGCTCATGAATATGCAACTACAGCTGGCATTCTATTATTCGGAAAAAAAACGCAGCATTTTTTTTCTGAAGCAATGATTATTTGCTCCCACTTTAAAGGAATTGAGGGTAGAGAAACAATAGCTACAGTCGATTGCACAGGAACTCTTTTTGAACAATACGATACAGCGATAGAATTTATTACCAGCCGTTTATCTAAATCCTTTACGATACAACAATCTCAGAGGACTGAAACATTAGAAATCCCATTTGAAGCGATTCGCGAAGCTCTTTTGAATTTAATTATTCATCGCAATTACCACATGAAAAGTCCAGCCAAAATAGCCATATATCAAAATCGAATCGAATTTTTTAGTCCGGGTACATTTGCAGGTCCAATTGATATTCACAATTTACAATCAGGATTTAGCTTTATCCGAAATATCGCCATCTGCAAAGTATTTCGCGAAGCGAAGTACATTGAAAAATTAGGTTCAGGCCTGATTACTATTTTTAAAAGTTTTGAAAAATATGATTTAAAAACCCCTTCAGTCATAGAGGGACCTGGGTTTGTGAAATTTATTCTTCCAAGAGGGCATAAAAAAATGAGCAAGACGGAAGAAACAGATCCTCTTCAAACCCTTTTTGATACTGCAGGAGAAATCACAGTTTCGGACGTGATGAACCATCTGAAAGTATCGAGAGCAACTGCTGGCAGACAATTACAAGCTCTGGTCAAAAAGAAAATCATCAAGAAAATTGGCAAAGGTCGCTCTGTCCGATACTTGCGAAGATAAGATATGCATCAAGCAACGACTCTTTTTTTTTGCGCCCAAAATGCTTTCTCGTGTATGAAACAATTATGCTTACGCTCTTTAGGACGAAAACGGTTCGATTTTTAGAAATGATTGGAGAGTATTTCTCCTTAATCAACGATGTGATTGCCGCTTCGTTTCGACAAGCGCCATCTTGGAAATTGATTCGAGAACAGCTCTATCACATCGGGGTCATGTCCTTTTCGGTCGTTGCAATCACCGGTTTTACGACAGGTTTTGTATTGGCCGCGCAGTCCTTTTATCAATTGGGTGAAAAAGGGATGTCTGCCGTGACGGGAGTCTTGATTGGAAAGTCGATGATTACAGAGCTTGGACCGATTCTCACAGCATTCATGGTGACAGGGCGAGTTGGCTCTTCGATGTGTGCAGAACTTGGGACCATGCGGGTGACAGAGCAAATTGATGCATTGCGTTCAATGGCAATCAACCCCTATGCCTACTTAGTCGCTCCCCGATTCATTGCAGGCATTTTTATGATCCCCCTTCTCACACTCTTTAGCGCCTTCATGGGAATCATGGGAGGATTTCTCATTGCGGCGACCCTTTTTAACATGTCTTGGGCAAATTATTTCGACCCCATGCAAATTCACCTTAAGCTAT
>DAIDIM010000147.1 GCA_027459365.1 Chlamydiota bacterium | reverse complement strand
GTAAAAAATCTCTCGTCGGCTATATTGAAGCAATATGACCCTCCTCGAATTTTTCATATTTGAAACGCTCTAAATCCTCCTAAATATAGCATGTATGGTAACTCTTTTTTTTCATACGTATCAAGCATATCTTGCTTATCTTGTTTTGATTGTTGTTTGCACCCCAGATTCGGAAAATATACTAGCCTTTCTTATGCTGATTCCATTATTTTGTAGGTGTATGAAATATCAGAATTTCAAAGACTTTGAACAATCCATTGGCACGTGTCGCATCCTTTTTGTCATCATCCCTTCGGATCAGGAGCGCGCTGATGTGCTGCAGAAAGTGATCAAAAAGATCTCCGGTACAGTCGAGGCGTTTTCGCCAGAAATGGATTGTCGAGCCTTTTTTGATGCATTGCAAAGCCCCTCTTTGTTTGGAGGAGAGACGATTGTTTTTCTTGATGAATGCGAGCGTTTGTTGAAAAAAGAGGCTGAAGCAATTGGAGAATTTTTAGAGAAAAATTCCATCGTTGGTTATTTGCTTTTAGGCTCGAGAGGGAAAACTCTTTTGAAAGGGATAGAAAAAATTGGCTCTGTACTTGATATGAACGGGGAGAAACCTTGGGAAAAAGAAAAAAGGATAAAGGAGACATTGATCGCAATGGCTAAAAGTGAAGGGAAGAGGCTCTCCTCGGATGCAGCATCCTTGTTGATTGAAAAATTGGGATCAGATCTTTCAACGCTTACCCAAGAAATGGGAAAACTCATCTGCTCTGTAGGGGATCGTAAACAGATTGAACAAACCGATATTTTCCATCTCTCTGCAACAAACACCAATGAGACGCCGTGGCAGATTGCTGAAGGGATGATCTGGGAGGGGGAAAATGGGATTTTTGATCAGGCAATCTTGGTCCCGCTCATCTTCTCTCTTCGCACGCAACTCGAGGTGGGTTTAAAGATTGCAAGTCTACTTGAAAATGGGATACCCTTTTCAGAATGGTCTCAATTTTTCCCTAAAATATGGCCCAAAACTTTAGAAAAGAGAAAGGAGCAGGTGATTCGGAAAGGTTCTGCCTATTTTAAAAAGGGGCTGGAGATTTTATACAAAGTGGAAACCCTAACACGTTCCTCCTCAATTGATCCAAAAGTACTTTATGATTTTTTTAGAGCCAACTTGTATGCAAGGTAAACTCTTTCTCCTTCCCAATCTTTTGGACGAAACGGCGATTTCAGACTTTCCCCCCTCTGTAAATATGGTCGTGACACAAATCCAAGGGCTTATCGCCGAATCTGAGAAAAGTGCACGTCGCTATTTGCGCCGTTTTTTCTCTCATGATCTGATGACGCAGATGCCACTTCGACTTCTCAATGAGCATACGGAAAAAAGTGAATTGGAACAGTTATTAGATCCGATGATGCAAGGGGAAACTTGGGGCTTGATTTCTGATGCCGGGCTTCCCTGTATCGCAGATCCGGGCTCTGATCTTGTTTTTTTAGCCCATCAAAAAGGGATCTTCATCGAGACATTTGTGGGTCCTTGTTCGATCATTATGGCCTTGCAATTATCGGGATTTTCGGGCCAGCACTTCACTTTCCATGGATATCTTCCAAAAGACTCTAACCAGCTAAATGCGAAATTAAAAGAGCTAGAAAAGCTTCCTGGAACCCAAATTTGGATTGAGGCACCGTATCGCTCTCCCAAGATGCTTGAAACTCTTAAAGCAGTATTGAATCCAACAACTCTTCTCTGTATTGCAAGCTCCCTTTCAACTCCGGAACAGAAAGTTGTTACAAAAATGATCTCCCAATGGAAAAATAGTTCTCTTGGGAAAGAACCAGCTATTTTTCTCATTTCCGGAACAATACCACTTATCAAAAATAACCTGTAGTATGACTTCGTCAGCTCTGCAATAAATTTTTTGTCTTCACTCGCGCCTTGCCATTCGGCAATGGTCGTCTCGACCCGGTTCGCTTTGCTCACCTGCTTCTCGAGAAAAAACATGTTTTTTCTCGTTTCCGCAGCCAGACTAAAAAATTTATGCAGCTTTCTTGTCATCCTGCAAGTTATTTTTGATAAGTGGTATTAAATCCTTGACTCTCTTCTTAAAATCCTCAATAAGGAGTTTTAAAGTAGGGGAAGCATATGATCGAGAATGGCCAGAAAATTTCACTAGAGTACACTGTGTTTTTAGAAGATGGAACACAAATCGATAGTAATATCGGAGAAGCACCGCTTGTATTTGTCTTAGGTGCCCATCAAGTTTTTCCGGCTCTCGAGATCTCTTTACTTGGAATGAAGATCGGCGAATGTAAGCAATTCACTTTGAAGCCCGAAGAGGCGTACGGTCATGTTGTCAAAGATGCTTTTCGAGAAGTTGCTTTAGAAACAATTCCCGAGGGTTTCCGAAAAGTAGGAGCCGTTCTCGGAATCCAAGATCCCAACGGCGGCGTCTATCCAATCCGTGTACATCAAATTCAAGACGAAAAAGTGGTCCTCGATTTCAACCATCCACTCGCTGGAAAATCGCTCCGTTTCGACGTAAAAGTCATTGATGCTGATTAAATGATCCCTTTGTAACTTACGAAGCATTGCAAAACTCAATTTGAATCCAAATTTGTTTTTCCCACATTTTTGTAATCATACGGGCAATGTGATAAAGTAACTACTTTTCTCCTTGGTTATCAACGATTTACATCGTAATATAAAATTTTAATTATTTTTTTAATTATTTAGTTGAATAAAATAATGTATATGATATATAATTAAATTATTATAAACGCAAAAATGAGTATAATATTGCAGTCCCAACAACAAATAAAAACAAGAAGAGCAAATAATGAATAGAATGGGTTCATCGAGTACTTCATCAAGCTCTACAGCTCATGGAACGGGAAGAAATTCCCTACTTCAGTCCGATGCTCTAAGAGGATGCACTCGGCCACCTGTCATAACAGATGATCAAAGCACTGCGCTGATTGCCTGGTGCGATGAACATGAATCTCTGCTTTTTAATGGCCCCATTAAAGAGGCCCCTTGGGGGATACCAGAAATTGTTCAATATCACCC
>DAIDIM010000119.1 GCA_027459365.1 Chlamydiota bacterium | reverse complement strand
TTTTCTTTTCTTCAATCTCGTTTGGGCCATATTGAGTCAACCGTTTTTGAGCCTCTGCTTGCGTACCTGGATTCCCGAAACACATAACGATATAAGATAATTCCGCATCAATCTGATCAATATTTTTTCGCTCTAATTCACCTATAAATCGCTTCAAAGCTAATGGGTTATCCACCTAAGATACAGTCAGATAAGGGGTTTTACTCACCAACATTTTAAGTTTATTGAAATAAAAGTTGCAATATTTTGCTGGCCTTCTTCATCGTTATGTGTTAATAATACATAACGATGAAAAGGAATTACCTATGGCTATTGTGTATCAAAAGGACAAGCGCTCCGGCATCACTTACGCTTATGAATCGATTTCCTTCTGGGATAAGGAAAAGAAACAGTCTCGCTCTAAAAGAACCTTACTAGGGCGCGTTGTGGGAGAGACTAAGAGCCTTATTCCAACGGACGGAAGAGGTCGAAAAAGGAAAGAGGAGCCTATCCCTCTCAAGAAAGGACGTCCCGCCTTCACCCAAACAGCACGGTATTTTTATGGCGCAACATACCTATTTGATCAAATTGGAGAGCACCTTGGAATTACAAAAGACTTGCAACAGTGCTTCCCTGAACACTATCAACAAATCCAATCCATAGCTTATTACCTCATTTTGGAAGACAAAACGCCTCTGTACCGTTTTGAACGATGGGGTACGCTTCATCAACATCCTTATGGCCAGAACATTAGCTCACAACGCAGTAGCGAGCTATTTACCTCGATAACTGAAGAAGCAAAACAGTCTTTTTTTCGCCTTCAAGGTGCAAGGCGCGCGGAGCAGGAGTTCTGGGCTTACGATACCACCAGCATTTCAAGTTATTCTGAATGCTTGCGTCAGGTTCAATATGGACATAACAAAGAAGATCCTTCCTTGCCACAACTCAATTTAGCATTGGTTTTTGGGGAAGAATCACGCCTCCCATTCTACTATCGTGTGTTAGCAGGAAACATTCCTGACTCAAAGACAGTCGCGCATTTATTAAATAGTCTGGATGTGCTTGGCTTTTCTAAAGTAAAGCTTGTGATGGATAGGGGCTTCTATAGCGAGGCGAATATCAATGCCTTATTCAAAGAGCATCGGAAGTTTTTAATGTCCGTGAGGCTGTCGCTTTCATTCGTAAGAACGGCATTGGATAAGGTTTATGATGAGTTTCGCAGTTTTGAGCGCTACAGTGAGAATTATGATTTGTACTACCATACCGTGTCAACGCAATGGAATTACGCGCAAAAGCGTCCTTACAAAAAAGACACCTTAAGCAGCACAAAGCGCGTGTACCTTCACTATTACTTTAGCCTGGATAAAGCAGCGGAAGACGAAAAAATATTTGACAGGCAACTCGTTGCACTGCGCCAAGAGCTGCTCTCTGGAAATCGACTTCCAAAACATGAGCAGCTATATCAAAAATATTTTGAAGTTACCTCAACACCGAAACGAGGAATCAAGGTGCGTGTTAAACAAAAGGCGATTGCGCATGCAAAACGTTATTATGGCTTTTTTGCCTTATTCACTAATCAAGCAATGAGCGCCGTCACCGCCCTTGAGCTCTACCGAAACAAAGACTTGGTTGAAAAGGCTTTTGGCGACCTCAAAGAGCGGTTAAATGTGCGTCGCACTTTAGTTTCGTCAGAGCAAAGCCTTGATGGAAAACTTTTTGTAGAGTTCATTGCTCTCATTTACCTCTCATATATTAAGAAGAAAATGCAAGAAAACAACATGTTTAAGCAATATACGTTGCAGGAGATGCTGGATAAACTAGATGTGATTGAATGTTTCCATTCAATAGGTCACGAGCCTTGCGTGGGAGAGGTGCTAGAAAAACAAAAAACAATCTATGCTAACCTGGGATTCAACCCACCATCCTCGTTATGAGTGTTCGGGAATCCAGGCTGTAACATTAAAATCTTCCTATTGGAGGCGCTTGAAAGCTCCCGCGGTTAAAACATGGCAAATGGCATTGTATTGGCTTAATACTATGCCACTTATGATCGTTGATTTTCGGCAGCTTTCACGCAGCTGAAAACGCAAAATTTCAACGCCCCGCAGTATACCTGCCCAAGCCCATACTTTTCCAAACATAGCTCTATGAATTTCTTGAAATACCCCATAATTGAACCATTTCCAACCTGTTGAAGAGGTAACGCGTAAATAACGCTCTTGAGCCTGCAAAATATTTTCAGCTTCTACTCGATTCAGATCGCTCATGGTACGTACCCAAGGGATCAAAAGATCACTTTCATCATGAAGCGGCGTAGCTCCTTCCGGAAATTCAAGAAACATAAAGTCATTCCTCTTCCCAAAGAGTTGAATTAGTACCTTTCAAAAGTTTTTCTTCTTCTTGTAGCAATAATGCATCCGTAAACTTTTTATCGGGCTCTTGCTCTTCTAAATGCATTGTTCCCAAAAGATATTGGACTTTAGCTTCAGCCTTTTTCCTCGCCTGTCTTCTTCGAATTGTATGAATAGGTTCTCTCAGTATCGGCAAAAGGACTAAATCACATTGAAGGGCCTCTAAAATCCTTCTTAGCGTTGCGAGACTAGGATCTCCCTGACCTTTCTCGATGCGCGAAATCGTTGATTGGGGCACTTTCGCAATGCGAGCCAAAACTATTTGGGGCAAACCGATTTGTTTGCGAATCATTTTAATGAGAGCCCCGGGAGTTAATCCCCTAGCCGCCTGTGCTGCTTTCGCTCCTTCCTTCGCTATTTCTTCAATTAGAAGCAGTTCGGAAAATTCCATATTGTCCCCTAAAACTCATATATAGCACGAATGCTATAAAAAACGAAAGAATTTATGCTTATATGGCATATTTGTTTATTCTCGATGATGTTTTTTTCACCTTTGAATTAATGGGTCGCTAAAGCCCCGCTGCCTACGAAGACCTTTTTCGTAACGCCACGAAAATGGTCCTCTGGTTCTTAACCCGTTGTTTTACAAAATGCTATAGTGTATACACGAGATTCCTAACCAATTAACATTCAATAACTTCACATTATTCCCCGCGAAAAACGTGAAAAAAACCACATTTTTCCCGGGGAATAATGTGAAAAAAACACAATGTGGATCTTCTATTGCAGTCCGTCTATATTCCTAATTCTTTCTTTTTTCAAAAACCTCTACAGCGAGAAATGCGCATAATACGAAAATGTTTTTTTCATAATCTCTTTTCCAGTATAAGTGAGTGCGAAGAATTTAGGTGTACACATGAGTTATCCTCCGCGTGAATCGATCATTGGATCTGCAATTAGGGCTTTCCTGAGAATGTTTTTTGGCCTAATGGGCGTTTTTATCGCCCTTTTTGTCATTGTATGGTTATATGCAACTGTAACGACTCCGATCATCATCGAAGAAAAAACCACTTTCAATATTTTGAATGATGCAGAAGGAAAACGGGAGGTTCTTCCAAGTACTACGCCTGTCATTTTGGAAATCAATCTGCATGGGAAAATTGGCGATGTGCGAGGGACAGATGCGCAGATGTTTAGAAATATTTTAAATGACTCAAGAACAGGGCATCTAGCAGGAAATCGTGTGAAGGGAATATTGCTTAATTTCAATACTCCTGGGGGGACAGTAGTTGATTCTGAAGCAATTTATGAAATGATTAATGATTATAAAGCTCTCTATCATGTGCCAGTTTACGCTTTTGTTGAGGGGCTTTGTGCGTCAGGTGGCATGTATATTGCTGCGGCAAGCGATAAAATATTTGCAGGTCCTGCAAGTATTATTGGATCGATTGGAGTTGTGATTGGCCCTTTCTTCAATGTCTATGATACGATGGAAAAATGGGGAGTTCAAGCAAAGACAATTACCGAAGGTCTTGATAAAGATACTTTGAATCCCACTCGTCCTTGGAAAGAAGGAGAAGGAGAGTCAATTCAAGCCGTGACTGCATTTATGTATCATCGGTTTGTCGATATTGTCACGCGGGCAAGACCGAAACTGGATAAGACAAAACTGATCGATGA
This sequence comes from Chlamydiota bacterium, assembly GCA_027459365.1. GTDB lineage: Bacteria > Chlamydiota > Chlamydiia > Chlamydiales > SM23-39 > DAIDHZ01. The sequence goes on along the minus strand of DAIDIM010000119.1, from coordinate 19,951 downwards.
ATATGGGGCCCATGTGTTTGATTGCGTAACAGCACAAAAGCTAGGTTATATCGATGTGGCAATGAGTTCGAGAAATGATGCTTTGCGGGAGCTTTTGATTGCTGCAAAAGTGGATAGCACAAAATCGTATCAGGTAGTTAGTTTGTCTCCTAAAAATGCTTGGTTAAATGAATTTATAACGAGCGAATCCCCTCTTTTTTCAGGCAAAATTAAACATACAATCGAAAGCGATAAGATTCTCGAACAACCGTGTTTCTTATATTGTCCTCAATGAATAAGATTTATATCGTCGACGCTGTCAATTACCTGTTTCGCTCGTACTATGCGATTAGCCCAATGACGAATGCGGCAGGCAATACAACGTCCGCGCTTTATGGATTCATTCGCTCTTTGCAAAAACTGATCAAGCAGCTCAAGCCTGAATATCTTGTTTGCGTATTCGATGGGCCTGAAAATAAACAATCGCGCCAAAATATTTATGCAGAATATAAGACACATCGGAAAGAGGGCCCAGAAGATCTATACCCACAAATTGAGTGGGCCTATGAATATTGCACACTTGCTGGAATTCCACTTCTTTGCGTAAACAGCGTTGAAGCAGATGATGTGATGGCAACTGTTGCGCTTTGGGCAAAAAAACAGGGGGCGCAGAGCTATCTTTGCACAAGCGATAAAGATATGGCGCAACTTGTTTGCGATGAAATCTTTATGCTGCTTCCTCAAAAAGATTACCAACTCGTTGATGCTCAGAAGGTTGTAGAAATATACGGAGTGCGCCCAGATCAAATGCTCGATTATTTAGCGATTATGGGCGATGCATCGGACAATATTCCTGGCATTCCTGGATTTGGGCCAAAGACCGCCTCTACTTTGCTTGCGGAATTCAATACCTTGGATCATTTGCTTGCTCATCCAGAACTTGTTAAGGGTGAAAAAAAACAGCAAATTTTAAAAGAGCATAAAGAGATTGCATTAATGAGCCGCCGCCTGGCAACTCTCCATACCGATGTTGAAATTCCGACTGCAATGAGTTTCTATACGATAAAAGCACCCGATGTACATTGTCTTACTGAGTTTTATCACCGGATGCAATTTTCATCCCTCCTTCGCGAGATGGAAGAGAAAGTGGAGGTGCCACAACAAAGCAATGTTTATACAAGAATTGATACGAAAGAAAAACTCTCATTCGTATTGGATCGACTCAAGTCAGAAAAAGAAATTGCAATGGTTGTTGAAACTTTTGGCATCGCATTTGCCATTCATCCGCATGAGGCATGGTTTATTCCCGATTTCTTATTCAATGAGCTGATCCCTTTTTTTGCAACGAGTACAAGCTCTTTTTATGGACATGATGTGAAAAAAGAGAAGCATCTTTTAGATCGTCTTGGGATGAGTTTGAACAACATCTGCTTTGACACAATGCTTGCATCTTATTTATTAGAGCCGCAAGCAAAACGTCATGAGCTAGATGATCTGGTGTTAGAAAAATTTAAGGTTGTCAAATCAACTTTAAGTGAGGGGATTGGAAAAGGGAAAAATAAGATTTCTATACAGGATATTCCAGATGAGCAAAGACAAGAGTATGCGTGTGCATCTGTTGACTATATCGTACGATTAAAGCTTCTTTTCGAAAAAGAACTGAAGAAGAGAAACCTTCTCAAAGTATTTCATGAAATTGAAATGCCCCTCCTTCCTGTTTTAGCGCGGATGGAAAAAACAGGGATTTTTCTCGATACTGCGTGTTTACAATCCATTGGAATTATCCTTTTGAAAGAGTTGCAGTTAGTCGAGAAAAAAATATACGAGGAAGTAGGGACAACGTTTAATCTCAATTCTCCAAAGCAACTCAGCGATATTCTCTTTATTCAACTGGGTTTAAAAAAACCGGCAACTGCAAAGACCGCTTTCGCAACGGGGGCAGATGTGTTAGAGGAATTGGCAAACGAAAATCCAATTGCAAAAGACATTTTACTCTATCGCGGATATGAGAAGCTAAGGACAACTTATGTTGAAGCGCTCCCGCAAGCGGTCGATCCAATGACAAAAAGGGTCCATTGTACTTTCAACCAAACAGGAACAGCAACAGGTCGCCTCTCTTGCCAAGATCCAAATCTACAAAACATTCCCACTCGTACAAAGCAAGGGAACTCTGTCCGTTCCTGTTTTAAACCGGAACTTGAGGGCTGGAGCTATATTGGGGGCGATTATTCACAAATTGAACTAAGGCTCCTTGCCCATTTTAGTGAAGATCCAGATCTGATCCAAGCGTTCAAAGACAATGAAGACATTCACGAGCACACCGCATCGCGCATTTTTAATCTTCCCATTACGATGATAGTTCCCGATATGAGAAATGCAGCAAAAACGGTCAATTTTGGGATTCTCTATGGGCAAGGACCTTTTGGACTTTCTCAACAACTTGGAATATCGACAAAAGAGGCTGCCGATTTTATCAAAAGATATTTTGAGCGCTATCCGAGGATTTTAGACTTTTTGGAAAATTGCAAAAAAATGGCTCGCGAAAAGGGATTTTCCACTACATTGACCGGAAGACAGCGGCCCATTCCCGAACTGACAAATAAAAATCAGAACATTCGTGCGGCAGCGGAGAGGTTGGCCGTCAATACCCCGTTGCAAGGGACTGCAGCTGATCTGATTAAACTTGCCATGATCGCGATCGATCACGAGATTCAAGAAAAAAAATACCAAGGGAAAATGATTCTTCAAATCCATGACGAGTTGATTTTCGAAGTGCCAGATCATGAAATTGAGATCTTTAAAGTACTGATTAAAAATAAAATGGAACATATTTTTAAGCTAAAAGTGCCGATTGTCGTGAATATCTCTGTTGGCAAAAATTGGGCAGAATGTTAAATTTGCGTAAAATTGCTATTACAGGCGGAATAGCAAGCGGAAAAAGTTCCGCTTGCAAGATTTTCGAAAAACTGGGAGCCTATGTTGTCAGTGCTGACGCAATTGTCCATGAGCTTCTTTGCCCTAGCACCGATCTTGGAAAGAAGGTTTGTCAACTTTTAAGGATAACCGCTCCCCTGAAGGATGAAGATTTCCGTAAGATCATTGCTGAAATTGTATTTAAGGAACCTAAATTACTGAATCAACTTGAAAAACTTCTCCATCCTGTAGTGCTCGAAAAAATTGAAAAGCTCTACAAAAATGTTTTAAAAACAGGAAACTATACTTTCTTTATCGTTGAAATTCCCCTTCTTTTCGAGATTCAGCATGAAAAATTTTATGATGTGATAATTACAGTCTTGAGCGATGAAAATATTGCAAAACAAAGATTCGGTGAACAATACGACGCGAGAATGAAACGACAAATGAAACCTGAACTCAAAGCTTCATTATCCCATTTCGTAATTCATAACAATGGATCTATAGAAGATCTAGAAAAACAAGTTATTCAAATCAGGGACTCCCTAGAGGCAGTCCCTTAATCAAACCCCCATAGGAACTATGAATCAAGATCAACAGACTGATGAAAGCCGCGATGCCCAAACCCCATTCGAAGCCGTAACAAAAATAGCCGATCTTCAAAGGATGAATATCGCTCAGCTTCAAACGTATGCCAGAAATATTGGCTTGCGACATACTGGCTCTTTAACCAAATCAGGTGTTGTATTCGAAATTGTCAAAACAATTTCTGAACGCCCCAATGAGATGCTTTATGGGGAAGGTGTTTTAGAGATCTTGCCAGATGGCTTTGGTTTTTTGCGCTCTCCAAACTATAACTTTTTACCCTCTGCTGAAGACATCTATGTCTCCCCTGCCCAAATTCGCAAATTTGATTTGCGTAGAGGCGACACCCTCATCGGAGCCATTCGGGCGCCAAAAGATAAAGAGAAATATTTCGCACTTCTCAAAGTGGATCGTATCAATGGCAAAACCTATGACGAAACACGAGATCGACTCCTCTTTGAAAATTTAACTCCAACCTATCCAAGTAAGCGTCTTGTGATGGAGACAACTAGAGAAAGGCTCTCGACAAGAATCATCGATTTAGCAGCTCCCATTGGCAAAGGACAAAGGGCCCTCATCGTCGCTCCTCCCAAATCGGGCAAAACTATTTTGATGCAAAATATTGCAAATGCAATTGAAACCAATAATCCAGAGGTAACTCTTCTTGTTCTTCTCATCGATGAGAGACCAGAAGAGGTCACCGATATGATTCGGACTGTCAAAGGAGAGGTCATTGCATCAACATTTGATGAACCGCCTGAAAGACACGTCCAAATTGCAGACATGGTCATCGATAAAGCAAGACGTCTTGTTGAATGTGGCAATGACGTAGTCATTCTTCTCGACAATATTACACGCTTAGCTCGTGCATACAACACAGTACAACCCCATTCAGGCAAGATTTTGAGCGGTGGTGTGGATGCAAATGCGCTCCATAAGCCAAAGAGATTCTTTGGAGCTGCTCGGAATGTTGAACAGGGCGGATCGCTCACAATCATTGCAACGGCTCTTATCGATACTGGCTCTCGTATGGATGAGGTCATTTTTGAAGAGTTCAAAGGTACAGGAAACATGGAGCTTGTTCTCGATCGTCGTTTAGCTGACCGAAGAATATGGCCAGCAATCGATATCATTAAGAGCGGTACCAGAAAAGAAGAGCTCCTCTATCATCCAGCCGAGTTAGAGAAAATCTATCTCTTGCGACAAGGTGTTGCTGACTTGACTCCTATCGATGCAATGAATCTTTTAACCGGAAGATTAAAGAAAACAGCTACGAATGCAGAATTCTTGTTATCGATGAAAGATTGAGGAAAATGCTTTAATCGCATTGCAATTAAATCGTTTCATACTGTAAAAAGATTTTTAGGTATGCGACGTCTTCTTCTTATTTCTGTTTTTTGTATCCTTAGCTCAGGAACATATCTTTCTTGGAATCGTGTTCCGCAGATACGTTCTAAAATTGAAGAATTTCTCAGTGGGACAACATTTCAAACTCTCGAGGTTCGCTACAGCGCAGAAAGCATCATGGAGGCGCATCGTAAAGAGCTTCTTAAGGATAGCGATCACGTCTTCGTTGAACCAACATTGAAGTTTATTCCCTATCTTTTGATGGATGTGAAATATACCCGAAGCCAGGAAAAAACCGGTGAAGGGGCAATTCTTTGGGGTCTTGTCGATGGCGAAATGGTCATCAATACAAGTACATGGGAAAAAACGCACGGCTTTACCGATTGCATTACATCGAATGCAACTAGACAAGAATTTAAAATTATCAACGCACTTGCTTCTCGCGGAGGAACATGGGATCGTGAAGGGCTATCCAAGTTCTTGAATTTGGAAAATCACATACTCGATACATGGGTCGAAAGCTGCAGAAAAAAAAGTTTGATTGTCCAGACTGGAAATTCCTATCGTCTCCACTTGCAAAATCCAAAATTACAAGTCATTCCAGAGACAAAATTTGATCATTGGTTAGTGACCAAACCCTCAAAACATGCACAGCGTGTGAAAAGACGCTATCGCCCTGCACAAATTGAAGTCACAGCAAGAGCTGCTTTTGGAAATGATTTTGCAATTCGGAAAACAACAGAAATTTTTCTTCCAGTTTATAGCATCGTCGTTCAAAATCCTGATGGATCGCAAATGACATCCTATTGGAATGCTTTGAATGGAAAAAGATTTGTCCCGCCTTACGACTTCGAATAAAATTCTCATTGCAATCGTCAATTGGAATGGAAAAAAAGATACTCTTGAGTGCTTAGCTTCCTTACAAAAAGTCATCTATCCAAATTTCACCATTGTCGTTATCGACAATGGCTCAAACGATGACTCGGTCTCCTCTATTCGCGAGAAGCACCCAAATATTCCAATTTTTGAAACAAAAGAAAATTTGGGATTTGCTGGCGGTAATAACGTGGCCATTGAATGGGGACTCAAAAAAGGGTTCGATTGGATTCTTCTGCTCAATAATGACACAATTGTTGATCCCCTTTTTCTGGATGAATTTATGAACGCCACAAAACAAAGGCCAAGAGCGATGATCTTAGGGGCAAAAATCTACCGTTATCATGATACGCAAAAGATCGACCATTTGGGAGGAGTATGGAATCCGAAAATCGGTGAATTTGAATCGCTTGCCTTTGGAACAATCGATGATGGGATCTCTTTTGAACAAATGAGCCAAGTCGATTATGTTTGTGGAGCTGCCCTTCTTATGCACCGATCGGTTCCAGAAACCATCGGGTTTTTAGAAAAGGATTTCTTCCTTTTTTGGGAAGAGACCGATTTTTGCTGTAGAGCAAAACGGGCTGGAATTGAAACCTGGACTGCACCGCGCGCGAAGATCTGGCATAAAGTATCCTCTTCTTTTACAGGGGGCAAGCCTCAGATGCACTATTTTTGGTGGCGCAGTCGTCTCCTCTGGATCAATAGAAATTGTCTTCCAAGTGAAAAAATGAATCTTTATCGGCATGTTATCTTTCCAGATCTTTTGAAAACATTTCGTCATTATATTCTGATCCGTTTCTTTCGAAAAAGAACAGCTGAAAATCGACAAAAGGTTCTTCGCAACAAAGCAGGACTCATTGGTGCTTTTCATTATTGTTTTGGTCGATTTGGAAACTGTCCAAAATGGTTGTGCGAGCAGGCCAAAAGTGGAAGGAATAAGAAATAATTCGACTTTACAAGTTTTTTTGGATCAGCGGGGCAGCCCGACTGTTTCCTCAAAAACTTGAGAAAGTTTATTCTAGAATTTAATTTTTTTCTCTCTTATATGTATATTTTAAACTTGCTTGCATTAAAAGTGGATGATACATGCGTTTTTCGACAATTCTTCTTTCTCTTTCAATTTCTGGATTTGCGGCACAGTCTATTTGGAATGACTCGGTCAATGGAAGTGCATGGAATTTTGCAAATCATTGGTCGTTACCCGGAATTCCTGGATCTGCTGATACTGCGGTATTTAATACCATTGGGCCTTCCGTTTCCGATCAATTTAAAATCTCTATCATCGCACCTGTGACCGTAGGATCGATCGAATTTAATAATAGAAATTCAAATACAGGTTACTGGATTTTTGGAGCCGTTCCACTACACCTCAATGCAAGCCCTGGGAATTCAACGATTTTAATAACCCAAGAGACCCTTTCTCAAACTCTATTTGATACCCCAATTATTCTTGGGAAAGATCTAAATATGATCAATAAAAGTGCGCGTAAAATTATTTTTAATCAGTCAATTTCAGGTAGACAAGGTGTGAATATAAAAGGTTTGGTTGAGCTATCGGGCTTAACTCCAAATACATATACAGAAACAACCAAGGTCCAGAATGGGACCCTTTTCCTCAATAAGGCAAAAGGGGTAAATGCAGTCGCCGGCAACCTCCTTTTGAACTCTGGAGTGGTTGAATTGTTGAATGACTTTCAAATTGCACAAAATAGCAGTGTGGTTTTAGAGGGAAATTCGACTTTGAATATAGGATCTCATCACGAAAAGATATCTCAACTTCAGCTAGAAAAAAGCCTTGTAAAAATTGGAACTGGAGGATCCCTTTCGATCATGGAAACTCTTGAACTTACAGATCAATCAAGTGTTGAAGGTCTAGGGACTTTATGCCTAACAGGCGCGAATGCAAAAATTTCTTTTCTCGGATTCTCACAACAGAGTCATATTGATACAGCTGTCCATCTTGGGAATCAAATGCGCGCAATTGCTGTAAATTCCAATCCTAGTTTCACGATCAATGGACCTATTTCTGACGGGGGCATCACCAAAACAGGAAAAGGAATTCTCAACATCAATTCGAATGCAAATCTTTCAGGCCTTGTCATTGTTGAGGGGGGAATTCACCTCAATGGAAATGTCGCAAGCCAGAATGCCGTGCAGATTGCTCCTGACGGATTTTTATACGGAAAAGGGACGATTGTTGGAAATCTTGTTGTTCAAGGGACCATAACTCCCGGAGTTGCGATTTCTCAAGGTACAACTCCGAATATTGTAGACTATTTTTCTTTTGATAAAACATACACCAATGAAGCACCAAAACAACTCCTCTTTTTGACAGGAGATTTTCTATCCCCTAACAGCTTAAACGGGATTCATGTGGATGGAGATATTCTATTTTCTCCTCAATCAACTCTCGTGATTAAATTTAGTCCTGATTCGCAAAGCAACATTGATACAAAGGGGAGAATCGTTCTCGATTCTCCAAGCATAATCGTAAGTCCAACTGTTGGATTCTATCAACTCGATCAAAAACATGACATCTTGTATGCAGGCACGCTTCAAGGACAAGTAGGGACTGTCACAAGCAGCTATGCCATGCTTCGACCGAATGTAACATATATTGCAGGAGAAGATTATTCAGGAATCTCATTTAGTTTAGCACTTAACCGTTTTTCAGATTTACTACCCAATGGAAATGCGACATTTGTCGGCGCATATCTTGACTCTCTTCATACTGATCCAAGCGATAATTCTCCAATTATTATTGAAGCGTTGGTCAATATTCCAACAATTGATGCGATCACAGATGCATTGAATCAATTACACCCCTCTGCTTTTACCTCTTTGTCTGTTGTACAAGAAGATGATCTTTTCTACATCCGAAATGCGATCTTTAATCGATTATATCAAGATCAATTCAGCTGTTTTTGCAATGATTGTGAATGCTTCCCTTTACACATTTGGGGAGGGGTATTTGGAGGCAGTACAAAGCAAGACAATCAGAATGGAGAAATCGGCTATCATGCACAAACACCTGGGGCGATTTTGGGTGTAGATGCTTATGTGCGTGAAAATACAATTTTTGGCGGATCCATTGGATACACATATACATTCCATGAATGGCGTTCGTCTAGAGGGGATGCCAAGATGCAGACAATCTATGGCTCTCTATATTCGCTAAAAGCAAATCCATGCAGCTTTTTTGCAGCCAATGCTACTTTCGGATATAGTTTTTATGATGTGAACCGAAAAATCAATATCGGTCCAGGAAGTATTATGCATGCGACAGCGCATAGTGATTTTGGAGGATTTACCGGATCACTTGATTTGAAAATGGGAGCTCATTTCCAAGTGCAATCGACAAAGATCAGTCCGTTTTTAGGACTTGATTACATGATTGTACAACAAAATAAATTCGAGGAAAAAGGGGCTCGCATTCTCAATTTAAAGGTAAAAAGCCATGTTTCGGATCTCTTAGCTAGCGAAGCTGGTTTCGAATTCAACTTTGAACACTGGAAAGACCAAACTTTTTTACAAATCATGCTCCGTTTGAGTGCAATTGGTGAAAGCCGTTTCTTTGGTCGTTATGAGAGAGCCAGTTTTGCAACTGGCTCTTCTTTCAAGGTCAAAGGACTATATCCCTGTCGGATTCTTGGCGCACTTGGTATAGGAATAAGCGCCGCATTTGACAGAAGTACCGTTTCCCTCTCCTATCAAGGCAAATCAAACTGGCAATTCACTGACCAATCGATCATCCTTGAATATCTCTGGAGATTTTAGGCGTCACCCCGACTTATGTCATTTTTTGATGGCATCTCCGGTGAAAGCGTCCGCGCTTTTATTATTTTTTTACTCGTCAATAGTGACGTTGCTACTATTAACTCGCAAAAAAATAATAAAATCATCGAACTCCTCCCTCGGATCTGCCTTTCAAAAAATGACATAAGCGAGGTTACAACACCTAGCGGATTGCCCTTAACAGTTTGTCAAAGCGGCTGAAAACAAAAACACTTCCAACTAAACTAAACATGCCAGTCATAAGGGGAAGTACACTTTTGTTGAACAACGTTTTGATTCTTCCCAATACATGAATGGGATTTGTGATTGTCTCTTTCAATACTTTGACCTCTGGCTGTAAAGCAATAGGGGGAGCAATTTCAATTTCTCTTCTGAAACTATAGCTTGCTTTCCATGCTTTTACAATTAAACTCGCCCCTGCCACCAAGCCTAGCGTCCCCAAAAAAACAATGCCCGCTTTTGCTGCCGTCTCTTTTTGCCCTTTTGTCAAAGAGAATCTTCCCATCTCTCCTGAACTAAACATTGGTTTGCCTAAATTTGTTAAGAAGTTGCTAACCCCCTCCATCAATGAATCGAATAGTTCCATTTTTCATCTCCTTATCTTTAAAAAAAATATATTACAGACTTTGTCCCAGTTTTTTGTCAATAAATTATTTAGATATAACAAGGATTTCATAAAGCTGAAATAAATTTTTTGACAAGAAAACGGGAAAATCAGTAGTATGTATCTATTTTTTAACAGGAGGATAATATTATGTCAGGAATCGTTAGCGCTTTAAATCCAACGAATTGGATTGGTCAAATCAACACTAAAAATGATAGTAAAGCTGTCAATGTAGCATCGCGTGTCGCAGTTGGTTTGCTTGGAGCAAAATCTGCATTGGATGGGATAAATACAGTAAAAGATGTTAAATCTACATGTTCAAAAAATAATTGGCAAGTGAAGCAAATTGCAACAGCTACTGCTCAATTCGCATGCGCTTTCTTTGCACTAAGAGCATCTTTGAGCTAGGTATAGGGGCTCTTTAAGGGCCCTTTTTTTTTACAGAAATTAATCCATTTTTCGAGTATACTTTCTCAATTATGATTACACTCGAAAACATATCAAAACGTATTGGAAATAGAACCTTATTTGAAAATGTGACTTTCACATTTAATGTAGGGTGTCGCTATGGCCTTACTGGCCCTAATGGCTCTGGAAAATCGACCCTATTAAAAATTATTATGGGGGTTGAGCCGCAGACGACAGGGATCGTTTCTCTCCCCAAAAAAGTGGGCTTTCTCAAACAGAGAATTGAAGATTTCAAAGACTTTTTAGTGATCGATACTGTCATTATGGGCAACGATCGGTTATGGAAAGCAATGCAAGAAAGAGATCGCCTATACGAGGAAGAGATGACCGATGCTATTGGAATTCGCCTTGGTGAAATTGAAGAAATCATCGCTGAAGAAGATGGATATTCTGCTGAATCGGAGGCGGAAATTCTTTTAATTGGGATGGGTATTCCTGAAGAATTGCATCGCAAAAAAATGAGTGAGATTCCAACGGATCGGCAATTCCGGACTCTCCTTTGCCAGGCTTTATTTGGAAATCCCGATGCACTTCTTCTCGATGAGCCCACCAACCACCTTGATCTTGAATCGATCTCATGGCTTGAAGAGTTTCTCCATCGTTATAAAGGAACCCTCGTTGTTGTTAGCCATGATCGTCATTTTTTAAATTCGGTTTGTACTGACATTGCAGACCTCGATTACGAAACAATCATCACATATCCCGGAAACTACGATGCGATGGTTGCTACTAAAACTGCTGTCCGTACGCGCGCAGAAGAGGAAAATAAGTCCAAAGAAAAAAAGATTTCTCAGCTGAAAGAATTTGTAGCTAAATTCGGAGCTGGAACACGAGCCAGCCAAGTGCAATCGAGAGTTCGTGAGATCGATCGTCTCGAACCAATGGAATTAAAGAAATCGAATATTCAGCGTCCGTACATCCGATTCCCAGAACCAAAACAAGCAGGACAAGTGATTTTTAAAATCGATCATCTCTCAAAAGGATATGGCGACAAACCGGTGATTCGCGACTTCAGTTGTGAAATTCATCGGGGCGATAAAATTGCAATTATCGGAAATAATGGAAAAGGAAAAACGACTCTCTGCAAATTATTAGCAAAAGCGCTCAATCCCGATTCCGGAACAATCCATCCCGGGCACGGTTTAGAAGTGGGATATTTTCCACAAAATCATGGAGAAGTTCTCAATAAGCACTCAGATGAAACAGCATTTGATTGGCTAAAAAATCGCAAAAGTAGCTCTTTTGATCAAGATGTTCGCGGTGTTTTAGGAAGAATGCTCTTTGCAGGAGATGATGCGTTCAAACCCCTTCGCAACCTTTCTGGAGGAGAAGCGGCCCGTCTCATGATTGGATCGCTTTTACTCACAGGCCCCAATGTTTTGATCATGGATGAACCGAACAATCACCTCGATCTCGAAGCGGTCTCTGCACTTGCGTGGGGTCTTGAAAACTTTAAAGGGACAGCCATTGTTGCAACGCACGATCGCGAATTAATCAATGGATTTGCAACCAAGATCATTGCATTTGAAGAGGACTCCATTCGTTTCTTCCAAGGCCCACTAGAAGAATATTTGAAAATCGGGAGATAGACATCAAGAAGTGATGAATTTTTTACCACCCGCTCAGTTGTCTCGCGAGAGAAACAGAGTCTTACTAAGTTATATGGCTTTGCGAAAATGGAGGTAAAATCGTTGAAAAGATTCCCGAATATCGTCGAAGAGGCACATCGGGAATGGCTCCAAAAAAACTCGACTTGCAATGAGAATTGGTTCGTGATATAACAAAGACATGCCTAAGTTTAAGCGATTCTGTTCTTTTCTTCTTATGCTCATTCTTTTGACTGGTTGTGAAGGAAATCAGACAATCGTCTCCAATATTGAAGAAAGGGAGGCAAATGAAATTGTGGTTTATCTTGCCTCGAAGGGAATTACTGCGCAAAAAATTCAAGTTGCAACAACTGAAACGGCTGCCGTTCTACTATACAATATTAACGTCGATACGGATCGTGCAGTCGATGCAATGTCCCTTTTAAATAAAGTGGGCCTTCCAAGAAGACCTGGAACCACTTTGCTCACATTATTTGCAAAATCTGGCCTCATGTCTTCGGATAAAGAAGAGACAATCCGCTACCAAGCAGGGCTTGCTGAAGAGTTAAAGAATACGATACGAAAAATTGATGGCGTTCTTGAAGCAGATGTTCAACTCTCTTTTCCAACTTCTGAAACAATTGGCCCTAATGGCGTTGCACCGAAAATCACTGCTGCTGTCTATGTGAAACATCAAGGAGTGCTAGATGATCCAAATTCACATATGGAAACAAAAATAAAGCGATTATTGTCCGGAAGTGTAAATGGGTTAGCCTATGAAAATGTGGTGGTCGTATCAGATCGATCCCGATTTGCAGACATCACATTGACTCCTGAGGGAGAACCAATTACCGGTCGCTCGATGCAAGAAGCCTATGTGAGTATTTGGGGACTTGTTTTAACAAAGGGCTCGCTTGCCCGTTTTAGAACGATCTTCTTTATTTTCATATTGCTCATTGCTCTTCTGTCTGGAGCAATTGGTTGGGCGGTATGGAAATATTATCCGCAAATTCGAAATGCTCAAAAATCTCCTGAGGTTTCAGAAGAACCTCCTGCCACCTAGTGCTCCTTAACAAAAATCCTTGGAATAATTTCGGCGTCAAAGCTGTCGATTTTTCAACATCGCAAAAGGCTCCAAAAGGGTCCATATTGATTTAATATTGACCCTTTTGCGATATTGGAAAATAGACGCTTTCACGCTAGAAATAACTGCAAAAACTTTTGTCATGGACTACTCGAGGATTTAAATGAGACAGCGAGAAATTGTTCTTAAGAGCATTCTTAAGGCCTCAAATCCTGAAAAAAGCGATCGTCTACTCTCCTTTTTAAGCCAAACAGAACAAGCTTTTTTAGTCGGTCTTCCTGACATTCATTTAACTAGAGAAAATCCCTCTATTCCCACCTTGGATCAAATTCACTGGTCATGGTTCATCCCCATATTGGAAACATATGATCCAAAAGATCAGAAGTTTTTATTAAAAGTTTTTCCAAATGCAATGCAAAAATCGATTGGGAAAGCTCTACAAATCACCCCTTCACCTGATAAAATCAGTCGCGTTGGATCCAATTTCTTGAAAGAGACTCTCCTCAATTTTGTCTTCCCAAAAGAGCTTCTTCCTATTGATTTACTTCCACCTTCCCCTCTGAATCCCATTCTACAAATCGAGAAAAAAAAACTGACAAAACTAATCGACTATTTATCTTTGTACGATCTTTCTCGAGAATTGCGTCAAATTGTAGAGACAAAAATCCTTCAAAAAATCTACAGTTTTCTAACAGATGATGAAAAGCAGTTTCTAAAAATTGCAGCAAATCAAAAGGAACCCTATACGACAGCACAGATACATCTTGATCAGTGGGATGGGACAAAAAAAAGCTTTAGGCTCACTCTTCATCGAATTGGTCTAGCAAGACTTGGAAGCGCACTTTCAGGACAAGATCCAGATCTGATCTGGTATATTTGTCATCAATTAGATCGAGGTCGCGGCAAAGCTCTTGAAAAACTGTGCAAAAAAGAACCAATACCGGGCGTTGCCGATTGGTTAGCTGAGCAAATGAAGGAACTCATATAATATGACTAAATTTTTCTCTCTTCATAACGGCCAAGAAATCCATCTAGCACCGGGTGAGAAAATCATACCTGCGAGTCAATTTTCTGAATTGCATACAGCGCAAGAAATCGTCGAACTGGCACGCGTTGATGCAAAAGAGTTTCAAGAAAGGACAGCACTTGATGCTGAAAAAATAAAAACAGATGCATTTGAGCAAGGATTTCAAGAAGGTCTTGTCTCTTTAAATAAGCATCTACTCAGTCTAGATCAAGAGTTAAAGACGCTCAGAAGTGATATACAAAAAAAAATTCTCCCCCTTGCTCTAACTGCCGCGCGCAAAATCCTGGGCGAAGAGCTTAAGTTGCATCCAGATCGCATTGTCGATATCGTCTTAACCTCATTAAAACCGGTTACACAGCATCGAAAAATTGTGATTTATGTAAATCGGGAAGATCATCAAATGTTAGAAGAGAATCGTCCCAAAATTAAAAAAATTTTTGAACATTTAGAAAATTTATCTATCCAGGAAAGAGATGATATAGAACCTGGAGGATGTATGATTGAAACAGAAGCAGGGATTATCAATGCGCAACTAGAAAATCAATGGCGCGCGCTCGAATCTGCCTTTGAATCATTTAAAGGAAATTTCTTGTGAAATATCTCATCGCACTCATGCTGCTGTTTTCCTGTTCATCTGTCTTCGCACAAACAGCGCAGACCATACCGCAAGTAGAGGAGCAAACACCTGGCAGTCTAAACCCAAGTATGGTGACAAAACTTGCTGTCTTAGCAGGACTTGCACTTCTCCCCTTTGCGATCATGCTTTTAACCTCATTCATGAAAATCGTCGTCGTCTTGTCACTGCTTCGCCAAGCCCTTGGCGTACAACAAACGCCTCCGAATCAGGTCTTAAACGGGATTGCTTTGCTGATGACAATTTATGTGATGTTTCCAACAGGTCTTGCAATGTATAAAGCGGCAGAACCGATCATCCAAACACAATCGCCACAAACTGTCATTTCCGATCAAAGCGCCGCATTTATCCTCAACGTAGTAGACAAAGCAAAAGAACCGTTGAAAAGCTTTTTAGAGCGCAACTGCTCTCCAAAACATCTCAGCAGTTTTTATAAGTTGGCCTATCGACTTTTTCCGGAGCCTTACAAAAGTCAACTCAAACAAAATGATATTATCATTCTAATTCCCTCTTTTATCACAAGTCAGCTAAAAACCGCTTTTGAAGTTGGCGTATTGATTTATCTTCCGTTCTTTGTCATTGATCTTGTGGTCTCTAATATTCTTCTTGCTATGGGAATGATGATGTTATCACCCTTGACAATTGCGCTGCCGATCAAACTCCTGCTCCTTGTCATTGTTGATGGTTGGACCGTTCTCATACAAGGACTTGCAATTTCATTTAAGTAAAAAACTATGTTTGCTAACGAAATCTATCAACTCACCTATCAAGCGCTGATTTTGATCTTGCTTTTATCCGGACCGCCGATCATTGTGAGTATGATTTTGGGCCTGCTAGTCGCGATTTTTCAGGCGGCAACGCAGATTCAAGAGCAGACACTTTCCTTCACGGTCAAGCTTTTCGCCGTTGTCTTTACCATCATCGCTTTAAGTGGCTGGTTAGGCGCTCAAGTTCTTCAATATACAAACACCATTTTCAATGCGATCCAAAGATATAGCGCGGCATGAATACTTTAAACGCTACGGAGAACTACCTATCTCTACTCCTTAGCCTCCCTCATCTTGCTCCATACACAGTGCTCTCCGTCTTTTTCTTAACACTTGCTCGACTTCTTCCCATTCTTGCACTCGCCCCTTTTTTAGGTTCACAAAACGTTCCCATGACGATTCGGGTCATGTTTGGTGTTGCTCTCACTGCCATTTTTCTTCCGCAAAATCTCCTCACTCTTCACCAGAATATCAACTTTGGGATGGGATTTGTTTTTCTTTGCATCAAAGAGCTTTTAATGGGCGCAGTCATCGGATTTCTAGCTTCAGTCCCCTTTTATATTGCACAAATGTCAGGAAGCTTGATTGATTTTCAACGTGGCGCCTCTTCTCTTCAAGTAACCGACCCAACGACGCGCTCACAAACAGGATCCATTGGCATTCTTTACAATCTCGTTCTCATTGCCCTCTTCTATTCTCTCGGCGGACCCTTCTACTTTTTTGACGGAATTGCCACATCCTATCAGATGATTCCGGTCGACAGCTTTACAAATGCCAGTATTTTTCATGCCACAAATCCTTTTTGGAAAATGGCTTTTCAGATTGCTCAAACCATGTTTACTCTATGCATTCAACTGGCAGCTCCCTCTTTGATTGGAATTCTTTTAATGGATATGTTCCTAGGAATTGCCAACCGTTTAGCACCTCAAGTCCAAATCGTATTTCTTGGCATCCCCCTTAAATCGTGGGTTGGCCTTGCATTACTGACCGCCGCTTGGGCATTCATCATCCAAGTCATGGGCAAACAATCGCTCGACTGGTTTAAATCGATTGATAAATTGCTGCAGACAGTAAAATTTACTTGAATTTGACAGCTCAGAACGATTCTGATAATCTCTGTTAGAAAAATGGAGCCATCTAAACAATCACATTATTGGAAAGCATGGGTAATCTGGTTACTCAGCGCTCTATTCATGTTCTATAAATATGCATTGGAGGTCTCTCCAAGCGTAATGACCGAAACCTTAATGAGCACTTTTAAAATCTCAGGTGTGCAATTAGGGATTTTAGCTGCCACCTATTTTTATGCCTATCTCCTTTTGCAAATCCCTGCAGGATTTCTCATCGATCGCTTTGGACCAAGAAAGGTGACAACGATAGCGATCGCTGTTTGCGGGGCAGGAAGTCTTGTTTTTTCAAGCGCGAATACTTTATTTATTGCAGAAGTTGGCCGTTTTTTTATCGGCGCGGGAGCGGCCTTTGCGGCAGTCAATTGTTTAAAGCTGACAGCCAACTGGTTCCCATTCAGACAGTTTGCCTTTATGGCAGGTCTTATGATGACGATTGCCATGCTTGGCGCAGTTGGTGGACAAGCACCACTTGCTAGCTTTATTGAGGCGGCCTCGTTGCGTCCTGCAATGCGCTACATTGCATTTGCAGGGCTCATTCTCGCAGCCCTTTTTTGGTTCATCGTCCGTGATAAAGCACCTGATCATAAACACGAGAAAATGCTCAATTCCACAAAGCTCACTCTTCGAACTAGCATAAAACAGATCCTCCTCTCTTCTCAGTCGTGGTGGCTATCCATTTATAGCGGTTTTGCATTCGCACCGGTCATGGTATTCGGGGGTCTTTGGGGCGTTGCGTTTTTAAAAGAAGCGTACCAAATTACAGAAACTTTTGCAGCTCAACAAGTTTCGCTTATATTCATCGGCTTTGCAATAGGCGCACCCATTTTTGGCTACTTTTCTGATCGAATTGGTAAAAGAAAAGGGGTGATGTTTTGGGGAACTCTAGGATCTCTCTTCACGATCTCTGCTGTTATTTATATTCCGTACATGTCTGTGCTCATGATCTCAGCATTTCTTTTCCTTTTTGGATTCTGCATTAGCAGCTTCCTCTTATGTTTCACAATGATTCGAGAAGTGAGCGCCCCTTTACTTGCCGCGACAGCAATTGGCTTCATGAATGCGTTTGATGCATTATTTGGTGCGATATCCGATCCATTAACAGGAATGATTCTCGATTCCCAATGGCATGGAGAAACTGTCGCTGGTGCCCGTATTTTTTCAGTTACTGCCTTCAAAGCGGCATTCATTACACTTCCCATCTTTTTAATCATCGCCTTGCTCTCACTATGGAAAATTAAAGAAACCTATTGCAAACCATCTTATCCAAACCAATTGCCTTGAAAAATCTTTTTTTGTTCTTCTGCTTTTCCCTCTTGGCCCATTCTCCTATCGAGATTGTCTATCATGTTGCCACTTTGAACGCTTGGGAAGAGATTGTTCAAGAACAGCTAAAAACACTTGAGACCTCAAATCTTGCAAAAGCTGCGAATCGAATTACACTCACGGTTGTTGGACCAGACTTTAAAAAAGTGGAAGAGATTGTTAAGACAACCTCATTTGCTGATAAAGTCAAACTTCTCTATTATTCAGAAAACCCCCGTTTTTGTGAATTTCCTGGCATTGAGAAAGTTCAGGAAATTGCAAAAGAAAATGGGGATGCAAATATTTTTTACTTCCACAGCAAGGGAGTGACCTATTTAGATCCTGACAAATCACGAAATGTCCGCTCCTGGCGTCGATTTATGGAATATTTTACCATCGAACACTGGAAAGAATGCATCGAAACTTTAAAAAAATCGAACATGTGCGGAGTTGAATGGCTCAATTGCATACATACAAATCATGACCAGATAGAACAACCAGGCTTTTTTGCCGGAAACTTTTGGTGGGCAACAGCCGATTATCTTCGGACTTGCCAACCTATGTATGGTACGCCAAATGGGCCCGAATGGTGCTTCAAACATCGGTTTGATTGTGAAGCTTTCATCAATACAGGACTCAATCCCCTTCCCGCCTCTTTTCATCAATCGTGCGTCAACATGTATCAATTCAATTACGCTCCTGAATATTACAAAAAAGAACCGGTCCTAAAAGATCCTATTGAAATCGTCTATCATATTGTTGCGACAAAACAGTGGCAGTCCTCGTTTCAAGAACAACTTAATCTCCTGCACACAACCGATCTTCTAGCCAACTGCAACAGGCTAACAGCCATAGTTCTAGGCCCTGAATTTGATTCAATCCAGCAACTCCTATCACAATCTCCATACTTTCATAAAATGGAGATCATCCATGCAAACAGCAAGTTGCATTTGGAAGAATTTCCGTCTCTTGAAATGATTAAAGCCATAGTGCGAAAACAACCTCATGCAAAAATTCTTTATATACACAATCACACTCTAGCCCCATTTGTAAAACCATCTTCTTCTATCGGAAAAATCATCATACAAAAGTACGTTAATACAAAAAAATCGATCAAAAATTGCGTGAAACTGTTGTTTGGCAAAGGACCGCAAACAAATATGACGATTATCCATTGGAAAGAATGTCTGGCCTCTCTTCAGTCTGCTGATATTTCCGGAATGAAATGGAAAAAAGGCAACCCAAAAGGCTCTCATTTTGCCGATACCCCTTGCCATGGCTATTTTGCCAATCATTCGTGGTGGGCAAATGCAGACTATCTCAAAAAATGTCAAAATCCTCATTATCGCTCTCCCTATCATCTTTACTGTAATCAATGGTCTGAAGCATGGCTTGCCCAATATTTTGCCGATTGCCAAATGTTTACCGGGACAAGCTATCATGAACCCATCGTCCACGAACTTGTAAAAAATTATACTGCAGGGCGTTGACTATTTTCGTTTTCACCACTTCAAAGCGAAAAAAGTCAAGGGTGTCCGCGCTTTTATTATTTTTTTGCTCGTCAATGGAGTCGTGCAAGCTATTGACTCGCAAAAAAATAATAAAATCATCGAACGCCTCTCTCGGATCTGCCTACCAAAAAAGTACAAAGTCGAGGTAATAAAAAAATTACTAATTAAGAAATTATTTTAACAATTATTCATGAATTCTTAACCCAAGTTCAGAAGCCTCTATAGGAGAATCGAGCAGAAGTTAGCCCGATTCGGCACTACATCTTGAAATCGGCCAACCAAACATCTTCGATGTTTGAACATTGTAAATTTAATTTTTATCACATTCAACGAAATTCAA
>DAIDIM010000086.1 GCA_027459365.1 Chlamydiota bacterium | reverse complement strand
AGTAGTTTAGAGCTTTTAGCCCAGCTTACTGGGAAAGATGCGCGAGAAGCTGTGCTGGATGCAGTATTTAAAGGATTTCAAAAGGAACAAATGGGCAAAAAAATTAGGAAAAAGCAGAAACTCACCTGAAATCCGTAAGTGAATTGTCGATAGTGAGATTTCTGGAAGAGGAGGCTCTTGCTCTTTTTTCACTAGTTTAATAGAATGGGCTTCATAAGTGGATCGGGAGTTCCCGATCGGCGTTTTGCCTCAGCGAAAGCTGGGGCTTTTCGCTTTCTAGGGGTTGGCATTTGAGACCCACTTCTTCATATTCTGGAAACCCAAGCAGTTTTTTCTGCACGATTTCAAAAGCCTTGTTTGATTGGGTTCTATTGATTATATGCCTGGCAATGGGATGAGCTACTAGATCAGCGATCTGTAAGCCACTGCTGTTGGTTTGTTTATTAGCGAATCTGATATTCAGTGGATAACGCTCTGGGAGTGTTTGAGCTGCGATTTGATCAAAGGATACTTCTAGATCTCGATCTTCAGGTTTACCCCTGCTTTCGACGATAATATGCGTGAGTAGGTGCTGTTGTTTTTCTGTGTGTAGAAAATCGATAGTCTGCTGGAGGCAAGATCCCAAGGCTAATACATAGGGATTGGTTGGATTTGGTGTACGGCCAAGATAACGTTTATCAATTGCAGTCGCCGCTATAGAAAACGGGATGGTTCTGATCATTTCGTTGAGAGCGTGTAGGAAGATTCTTCGTACTTCTTCATCGAAAAGGAAACCGAACTCTCCTGTTGATTTTCGAATTTCGTGATTATGAAATACGACAAGATCGTGTCCCCAGAAATCGATTTTAAGCTTTGCTACAGCTTGTTTGACAATGGAGATATAATCGACTTTTCTGAAAATGCAAAACACAAGAACAAAGACAGGATTTTCCGGATTGATCGAGGAGATGCCGTGATCACCACTTTCGTCAGCAAAGATGATATAGTCACTCAAGTCTTTTCGCATTTTATCCGATGGAAAAATCGTATACGAAAATTGTGAAGGTCTCAAGATTTTTTTGTAGATAGGGTTATAACGGAAATCCAACGGAGTTGCCTATTTCCTGGCCTCACTCTGGCTTGCCCTTCCTTATCAATATTTTCTGGAAATAATCGCTCTTCCCCTATAGACTTATGCGGGAAAGGGTGGTCGAAGGTAACCAAAGGAAACAGGCGGTAGCGCTGCCGCAAGACTGTTAATCCATTGGTCGCAAGTTCGAATCTTGCACCCGGAGTTTTCCTTCAGGTCTTATGACAAGTAAAATATACGCCCTTCGTTATACCGGGTCTAAATTTTGGTTCATTTTTTGGATATTGGTCTTTTTCCCTATCGGCCTTGTTTTATTATTCAGTCATACTGAAGTGATCTGGGGGAGTCGCAAGATCAAAATAGCATACGACGGTTCTCGAGGTTGGCTTTTTTTCTGGGCGCTTGTTTTTTTTCCCATCGCAATCATCCTCGCCTTCTTCAGGGGCAGTTTCCTTGTTGATCAAGAAGCATCCTAAATTCTCATAGATCGTCTTGAATTATGCAACAATGCCTCCAAAGATGCCTAAAGCAACCGATTCTTCAGGTTGTTTCGGAATAGTGCCAGATTTTTTGCCATGCATCATACTCTGAAGGGCGTAAACGATATCTGGCGATATTGCCTTTATGTAGCCCCATGAGCTCTGTTTCTACCGATTCTATAAAACGCATTTGGTCTGTATCTAAAACGAACTCTTTTGCTTTATTTCTAATTAAAGCGATTGCTGATTTTTTATTTAAACATTCGGAAACAATTAGAGAGATAATTTCTTTTCTTAGATCGCGATAACGGATGCGTAGAGGGTCTGGATCTCCTAGGGTTTGGCGGGTTACCGAATAACGAGAGCAAGAGCGTTCGTAGGCCCAAACGAATACTTCGCTTAGCAGTTCGATTCGATTTAATTCGTATACCGCGAGAAGACTGTTGATGTAGGTCTGTTCTGGTACGTCAATAAAGGAAAGGGGGCAGAGATTTTCACGTATGAGCGGCAGGTTGGCAGAGAGGCGAGAAACTCTTTTATTTACGTCATCGAAGGGCTGTAAATAAGGGAGGTGGACCATGAGAAAAAAGGCCTGTTCAAATGGGTTAATAATGGCTTTTGCTGTATCTATAATCTGTTGAAAACATTCAGAGATGAGTTGAGGAATGTCTAATGGAAGATAGACAGATCCAGCAATTCCCACAGAAATGGACCGAAGGGTGCCACAAGACCGATCTGGTAAGAGTCCATCAGAAAGGAGGGAATGAATATTCAAAATAGTGTATCGATTGAGTTCTAAATTTTGAGCGGATTCTACCAAAAATTCGATAGCTGCTTTATGATTTAGAATCATTTGTGTTTCTCGTTGATCCTTACCTTCAGCTGCTTCTCCCAGTTCGAGTAAACGTTCTGTTTCCAGCAATGAATAAGTATTTCCTTCCAATCGGCTTGAATTCCATGATAGGTCGATGAGCAATCGACTGAAAATTTGTTTAGCGTATGTACCTGCTGGATGGGCGTCATCTGTTTTGCCTAACTCAAGCAATTTGCCTCGCGCAGACTCTGATAGGTAATAGCTGCTATTGGGACGATATTGGTCGAGCAGTTCTCTGTTGTAACCAACATGGCGCCGAGTATGAATAGGGCGTGTTATTTGTAGCTGAATCGATTCCGCATTGGGGGATAGAGGGATGTAATTTCTTTCCTCCAGTCTGTGGGGTTGTTTTTTTTCAGGAAGCCTAAATTTTCGACTTCTCGTTCTCCCTTCGGCTATGAGAATGCCGTTTTTGACCAAAGAAGACAGTCGATACTGCAGGGTGCGTCTTAAGGGGGCCGGATCTAGCCCAAGGAGGATCTCTTCGACTGAGGCTCCGTTGGGAAATCGAGATACGATGTCCAGGATCATGTCAGTCTGAGGGATTTTTTTGGGCATTGGAGATGTCCTGGTTTTGAAAATTTTATTGTATAAGGGCGAGACCTATTGCGCAATCTAAATGTTGCGCAATAGGTGAAAATGTTGCGCAATGAGACGCTAGATTTTTATTTGCACAAAGCGTAGACTATCAAGTCTTTTTGTGACTACTCCCTCGCCTTTAGGCGAGAGAGTGGTCACGGAACAAATTACTGAAGTCCAATCTCCTCCGATCATCTCTTTGAGGTCGAATGTTGCTCTCACGTATTGCCATATTGAGCATCACGCTTCATTTTTTGTCCCTATTGGGGCTGTCCATTTGGGAATGTCTGCAGGACAGTTTGTTAAAAGCGGAGCGTCTTATCTGGGTGTGTATACTCTCGTTCCACTCCAAAAATGCCCAAAGAAAACCGATTTAAAGCGTCAAAT
>DAIDIM010000064.1 GCA_027459365.1 Chlamydiota bacterium | reverse complement strand
CGTCGACGCTGGCGATGACCTCCTGGAAGAGGCGCTGCTCGCGCACGGCGAGGACGTGCTCGGCCGCGAGCGCGCGCCGCTGGGAGGTCAGCAGCCGGACTCCGGTCACCGTGAACAACACCGTCAGCAGGGCGGAGAGGACGAACGTGGCGGCGCTGCGCAGGCGCGCCGCGTCGAGGCGCGCGCGGCGCGCCGACATGAGGTCCTCCTCGCCGCGGCGCATCGACGCGAGCACCGACGCGAGCTCGGTGCGATCCGGGTCGGCCGGGGCCCGAGCGGCCAGCGCCGCGGCGCGCGCGACCCTCATACTCCTCATCTGTTTGGTATGATTGAAATGGAAGCTGAATTAAGTAAAATAATCGGTTACCGTGTTGATTTAAAAACTCCTAATGAATTGAGCCGATATTTTCGAGAAGAGGTATTAGAAAATGCAAAAGCAATCTATGGATCGGAAGGATCTTATCCGTCTTAAACATATGCTTGATTCGACGGAAGCAATCCTTACTTTTGCCAAAGGAAAGCAAAGAGATTCTCTCGATAAAGATCGACTTTTTCAATCTGCTGTTCTAAGAGAGCTTGAAATTATAGGAGAAGCAGCTGGAAAAATTTCTGACAAAACAAAAAAAATTTCCCTTTAATACCCTGGAAACAATTGATTGGATTGAGAAATCGTTTAATTCATGCGTATTTTGATGTAGATCTTGACATCGTTTGGAAAACGATAAGGGATTATCTTCCTTCATTTTATGAAGATTTGTTACAAGTGTTTGTAATATTTGAGAGCGAACTGCTTAAAGATAATTGGTGAAGGGCAATTCGCTTTTTTCAAGCTTCGGATGAAATGACTTCTCGGACATCGTGATCAACCATTGCTGTTACGCTCAAGTCCGACCAGACATTCAATGCAGTCTCTTCCATATCGATTAAGGTATAGAATGGTAAGATGAGGCCCATGACAGATAGAGGAACTCCCATGCCGGTTAAAAAAGCGCTACTTAAGAAAAAGCAGCCCATGGGGACCCCTGCATTGCCAACGGCTGCGAGAACCGACATAATGACCCAGAAAGCAAGATCGATTCCAGAAAATGTATGTCCATTGACTCCTGCAACAAAAAGGACGCTGGTTAAGATAAATGCGGCGCATCCATTCATGTTAATCACAGTACAAAGGGGGAGGGTGAAGTGGGCAACGGAGGGTCGGATGCCAATTTCTTCTTGCGCAACCTTTAAACTGAGAGGGAGTGTTGCATTGGAGGATTTTGTAAAGAAGGCAAGCATGATCGCCCTCATCCCCCCTTTTGCGATCTTCCAAGGAGAAAGCCCTTTTAACTTTAGCAGGATAGGGATCACAATCATGCCTTGGACAAGGTTGGCAAGGACAATCACAAGCAAATAGGTCCAAAGGCCGCTAATCCCCTCTTTTTGAGCTTGGATATCTCGTACGAGCAATACCATAAAGGCCCAGACAGCAACCGGCATTACGTAACTTGCTATCTGCACTACTTTCAAGAAAAGTTGGAACAAAGAGGAGAACCAACCTTGAAGCATGGTCCGCTCTTTTTCTGGAAGATAGTGGGCGACAATGCCAAATAAGAAGCCCAAAAAGGCAATAGATATGACCTTATTTTCCGCGAATGCCTTGAAGATATTGGAAGGGACAATGTCAGCCAAAAAATGGATATATGATTGCTGCGAAACGGCATCCAATGTGCCAGCAGTTCCTTGATGCATTGAAGAGACAGGGTCAAAGATGATAAAGAAGAGCAAAGCAACGCTTGATGCAAGTGTGGTCGTTAATAGAGTATAACGAATCACCTGTTTGCCAAGACCTCGCATTTGTTCCAAGCCTCTCATATTGAGTAACGTTGAAACGATCGCTAGAAAAATAATTGGGGCTGCAATCATCGAAAGATAATTTAAAAAGAGTGTCGAGATGATCTCCGCCATTTGAATCAAAATAGGGAATCCAGAAAAACCTGCTCCTATTCCTAATACAATCGAAATCAACATGAATATATGGCTTCCCATAGAAAATTCCTAAAAAGTGAGCGTCTGAATATTAAAACAGGATTCTGGATTAAAATTCAATGTTTAGTTATTGATCAGATATACTGCGGGGCGTTGAATTTTTGCGCTTTGATGCGGTGAAAACGAAAAAAGTCAACGCCCCGCAGTATAATCAACAAAGGAGAAAAGTATGCATGAGTGTTCAGAAGGAAGCTGCTCTTCAAAGTCTTCACAAAACGGTTGTGGATGTCAAAACAAACAATGTGGATGTAGTTGTCATTCTCAAAAATGTGGTTGCGGCTGTGGTAAAGGCGAAGGGCAAAAGGAAAAATTTGAGTATTTTCTAGAACTTGCAGATTGTGCTTGGAAAGAAGTATTAAAAGACGAGCTCAAAAAGCAAATTCAAGCAAATCAGAAAAATCGTATGCCAGCACTTGCGAAAATCATTGCGGAAGCCAATTCAGCACGATGGAAACGCAAAATGGAAAAAAGAGAGAGTTGCTCTGAGTTTAAAGACAAACTGTGCAACTTCTTTAGCCAAGAAAAGTAGAAAACTCTCTTCAAAAAATGTACAACAGTACATTTTTTGAAGAATTCTGTTACCATTTCACAATATGATCCAACTAGAAGAAATTCTCAAATACTTTCTCGACTTCTGCCAAAATGTGATAGTGTTCAATTGTAAAAAAATAATACACTGATTTACAAATGGTTATATATTTCTTTTAGCGCTAAAACCGCACTAAAATTACTCTCTTTCTCGGCTTTGAATAACGTAAATAAAAGATTTCTAAAATGCAAGCAGTTGCAAAAATATTTAGTGAGTAGTGTCGCTCTAATTTGATATATTTAAAGGCATGCATGGAGACTTTGCCAGTCGAACAAGCAAGAATGAAGAAATGATATAATGATATGAATGATAAAGAAGAAGAGTTACCGCATTTTGTATTGACTGGAAAAATTTTGCGATGCTGTTTTGAAGTAATGAAAGAGCTAGGTCCAGGTTTTCAGGAAGGTGTTTATAAAAACGCCCTTTTGATTGTAATGCGAGAAAAAGGGTTACAAGTAGAAACAGAGCAGTCCTTTGATGTTATTTTGAGGACGAGTGATTGGTCGATATAAAGCTGATCTTGTTGTGGGAAAAACAGTTGTTGTTGAATTAAAGTGTTGTGAGAGTTTGGTTCGCGAACATCAAGCACAGCTGTTCAACTATTTAAGAGTTTCAAATCTTTCTGTAGGATTATTGATAAATTTTAGACGAAGAAAATTGGAATACAAAAGACTTCATGGGATAGAGATTTGTGATGAACTAGTGGAAATGCATGCAGAGGAACCTGTCCCGTTTTAATTCTTAAAAAATATCATTCATATCATTGTATCATTTTTTCATTGAGATAGAACAAATCATCGTTAGTATGATGTTTTTGAACTTTGAATAATAAAAGCCCGCAATTTAAAAATCACTTTGCCGCACTAAATGGCAGAAGTCAGGAGTTTTCTCGTCCTATTACTCCTTCCACCTCTGTTCTATTTACCTCATTAGAAAAATGACACCTCTCACATGAAGGAGAAATATCTAACTTATTCGGTCGAGGTAGGGATATAGATTGCTCTATACCCCCCGCACAGATCCGTGCGCGCAGTATTACCGCACACGGCTCTTATTTTAGGTGATATACCCCAAGCGTTCACACTTTCAGAGCATTTTTTTGTGTCTTGTTTAAATGCCAACAAGTTATGTGAGCAAACGTTTCATAAAAATCGTGATACTGATCGTTGCACAAGAGCTGCTACCGTTCTCTCCTCTGAGAAAAGTGACGATAAAAGGTAGAGAATCCTTGTTCTGATTCCCAGGATAAGCTCTTCAACACTCTCATAACCAACTGACAAAAGTTATTGTATTGATTAAGAAGGCCCGCAGTCTCTAATGAACTATTTTTAATTGTTTCATGACGTTCACGAGATGCCTCTAAGTCAGTCTTAAGAGTGACTATCTCTCTGTCTCTGTTCTCTTCCTCAAGACGAGCATCGTCGAGTCGTTGTTTGAGACTCTCGATCTCTTTTCCTATACGCCAAATCCTCATTTTTAGGCCTTGATCATGGATATCATTATTAAGAGCAACCCTTTCTGGATCAGGACCGATCCGATCTCGTATTTGTTGTTCTTCGATGTGAGTATCACGATGATTTTTTCTTGCAACATATGGTGTAACTCGAATTCTTGATTCATCAAAATTATGCCAGCATGGTATGTACGTCACAGAATATTTGCCTTGAGCTAGACTCTCTGCATCATTCTTTTCATCATTATAAACGCCACTCCACAATTCTCCTATCTCATCACTACCGTTAAGGACCTTTTCCGCCAAATAGGCAAGCGGAGTGAAAGGGTGCAGCCACATCCAGCTGGACATAGCGGACCCACGAGTTGGTGCAGATTTTTCGACCTTCACTAACGGAACATCAGATTGGATATCAAACTTGTAACTTTGTGCAGAAGAATCCCATTTCTCCCACCACCCTCTTGAAATAATAGGTGAAGGAGTGGGAGTAATAGGAGGAAGAGCTGTAGGTGTCTCGTCCCTTGAAAGTTGCTCCAATTTAGCTTCTAATTCCCGTTGTTCAGTTTTCAACTGTTCCAATAAGTTCGTTTTGGTGCGTATGGTCTCCTGCAATGCTTCTTTGTTTAAGGGCTCATGATTATTTATAGCAGTGAGCCTTGCCGTCAGTTCCCTAGTTACTTCTGCATTCTCGATGAGATCTACTTTGAGCTGACCCTCTTGCCCTACCAAATGATTGAAATAAGCTACTGTAGCGATGAGTATATCTTTTAACTGTTGAACCCGTTCTCTTTGGAAAATATTCCCTAATGCAAATGATTCTGACGAGATGCAACAATTGTCAAATTCAATCACTTTTTCCCTAGCAGCATCCCTATTTCTTGCTCCATCTCCATCGGGAGCATCAAAGTCATTCATGTCAATATCAAGTATTCCAATTTGCCCTTGAATGATGTGTTGCAACAAATCGATATCATCGAATTTTTCTTGAATTTTTCTCCGTTTACGAATATCCTGAATGGTCTCTAAACGTTCTTGAAACTCTTCTAGTGAAGAGGTGTCTCCTCCAGACATCCTCTTGAAGAAGTCAGATACAGTTTGTCTAATGGTTGCAGGAAATGCACCGCGGATTTCCTGTTCAATCGTCGCGACCAACCTTTGAAGGGACTCAATCACATATTGTTTATAGTCCCGTGCAAATGACGTGATCGATTTTCTTAACAATTCTTTAGTACATTTGCTTCTCGTTCTGCTCATCCATTACAGCATCTTCTTGCCAGAACTTATCTTCCGCTTCCCTAACCCTCTTGATGATCTTGCGAC
>DAIDIM010000060.1 GCA_027459365.1 Chlamydiota bacterium | reverse complement strand
GAATGCCTTAGAAAAAACGTATAAAAGATTTTTTAGGAAATATGAGTACATGCAATTTCTTATCAAAAGAGACTTTAATCCAAGAATCTACTCTAGCTTGAGTTTACGAGTTATCTCAAAAACGCCGCAAAACCATGATTTAACTTGTTCTAAGTCAGTTAGTAAAATCTTCATTGCCTCCTACTCGGCACCTAAGGAAGCTTAGACAGCATGTATGGGACTTGTGGAAAGAAATCAATAGGAAATTAAAAGCCAAGCTCGCGGCATCAGAGATATGTTCAGATTACAAGGAGTGGTGTTACACATTATACTCCCAAGACTCACGAAGCATCAGACGATTCCACCCCATTTTTCTGGACGAAATTTAGTCGGTTTTTCTGGACGAAAACTGAGGATACTGACGCTTGAACTCCAAGCGCAACCCCCTGTTATTCCACCAAAGCACTTTATTTTTCCCCTGAGCTGATAATCGCTCATATGTAGCAATAAGCTCTTTTTGAATCTCTTCATCTTCCCCGCAATCGAGGAAAGTAAGCACAAAGTGTTGATCCCCATCTTGACGAAGAGTGCAGTTGCGCTTTTCAAAAAGCAGATCTCTCATGCTGTTCAGAGTGCATTTATTGCCATCTTGTTTAGTAAAATACTCTCCTCCTAATTCTTTTAAAAAATACTCATATGTCATACGCGCAACCATGATGCAATAAAATTCAAATTCTACTTTTTGTGGATCATATCCTAAAGTTGCATCGAGAAAGTAACTATGTACCAGGTCTTTTATCCCATTTTCTATCGTCCATCTACTTGGATATTTTTTTAGAATTTCATCGCCGGAAAGCATTTGGTTTGTAGATCCAAAACAACGAATACGGTCTTTTTTTTCTCTATCTCTAATAATTACAACTTTCATTGAAAGTTTTGTATGAGGAAGAATAACGTCTACCGTTTTTCTTTCATCTTCCTTGTCTTCTTGCCAGCCTTCTTTTATGTTTAAGTGAGGTCGAATAAGTTTTTGGATTTGAGGATTCAATTTGAGACATGTATAAATATGACCATTTTTGCACTCGACTTGCAAAAATCGATAGTCATCCTCTTTTGTATACTCAGAGTCCATATAGATTTCTTCGATAGCTCTTCTGTCGAGAACAGAAAATACCTCTCTTTCCAAAAACTCTCTTAGAATTCTAGGCGCTCGAGCAGCTCCTTGATAATAGGCAATAGAAATGATGACATTTGTAGCAAGATCCCAAGCAATATGAGGTCTGTGAGCAGGTACCATATCTCCTGCTTTATCAGGACCTTTGCCTATGCCTTTTTCTTTGCTATGATGACCATAAAATTCTTTGAGATGAAAGTCTAAACCAATTTGTTTACCACCAAGAAGATGCAATTCAAGAGCTCGAGCCACAAGATCATTGCGCATACGATGGAGACCTTCGAAAGAAAATTCCAAAGAATTGTCATAAAATCGTGAAACACTTCCAAACATTCCAATCCCGCTAGCTAAAGCAACAGAGTGATCCCGGTTATCATTGAGATGGTTAATACAGCGATATCCGGCTAAAATGCGCATTGCATTGATAATTACGGGATTCGAAAGCTCTTTTCCTCTCAATTTAGTTGGCCCATAGCTTTCAAACGCTTGCACTATTCCAAGGTCGTTCATAAAGGGAGCTAGCAAAATGGGTCCCGGATCACAAATATGATATTCTTTGCTATTCATTTTTTTTGCAATCAATTCAAAATGGCGGTTGATTCTGCGAGATTCCAGTAAAAGAGTTTCAGGTACTATATGTAAGGCCGGCTTTATAAGTCTGTCGTCTTCCTTTAGATCTTTAGGAAGAGCCTGATATTCATCAAGAGAGGTTGGAGTCATAGATTTACAAAGCTTCCATTTTTTAAAAATCCTGTTCACGGCTTGTCTTGAGAATTTCAATTTAAAATGATCTACAATATCAGCCGCAGATTCTTTGGGGTGTTTAAGCTTATGCAATAAAATGCTAAGTTCCGTTTCTTCCGAAATACCACTTTGTTTTCCTAGATGAGCAGCAGGAATAATCGCCCAGGGACCATAAAGCATATAATCGTCAATAAGCCGATAATAACTCGTCATAGAGATGCCATGTTGAGTGCAAAGATCTCTAATATTTGCTTTTTTTTCGTAAAAAATAGAATGTAAAAGTTCTAAGCGTTTGTGAGCTTCATCTTTATCGATAAAAAAAGTCCCTTTTCTTTCTTGTTGAGAACGACTGTTTAAAGGAATTTTCCGATGTCTATATAATTCAGCAACGATTCTTTGCAGCTTAGAAAAAAAAGATTCATCAGATGCTAAAGATGAAACGCTAAGGCCATGGGAAGCAAGAATATCGGATATCAGTTCTTCCGTCGCTTGAGGATGAGTGCAGGGAATTGCCTGAGCAATACGTAGAAGAGCCGCTCCGGATAGATTAGGCCTCGCTTTTTTACTCATAACCACAAGATCTTCTATTGCTGCAAGAGATTCATTCATAGAAGGAGAGGTGAAGAGCCCTAATACTCCATGCTGAATAAAAGCTTTTTCAATTTCATAATAGGAAGATCGAGACAGTCCTTGAGTAGATGCGCAAATCTCTTCGATTGACTTTCCACATTTCCATACAGCTCGAATAATCTCATAACGCTTCAACACTTCATCATCTCGGATGAAATAAGGTGTCTTTTTCCCTTCGCTATTCATACCCTGAATGACTCCGGCTTGCATCGCCTTCATTTTTTTTAAAAATTTTTGGTCAAAAATCATAAATTATACCCCCATGCTATACAATTCATAATTGTATAAAAAGACGAATTTTTATGTCAAGCTATACGATCCGTTTTAGAAGCGCAAATTACACTTAAACTAATCATATAATATGATAATAGAGACTGAATTATCGAGTTTGAATAATTTAAATATAAATGAAAATAATTATCGAGTTTGTTTTTGCTAAAAAACAAAAAAACTAGAAGAAAAAACGAAACTCATTGATTTTCAAATGTTTAAGTGAATTTTGGCTGAATCGTATAGGTTGCTATTTTTTTAAGCTATACGATTCAAAATGAACTTTATTTAAACATCTGATTTTAATATATTTGCAGATGCTACCATATTAAGAATTCTTAATAATCTGTCCAGAAAAAAGGGGTGGAATCGTCTGAGCATAGATCATTGATGCAATTTTTCGTTTCTTTCTCTAAATCTTCGTTGAATCTCTGCATAATCGTATTTATAGTTAAAGGTCTCTAAGATCTTTTGAGCTATTTCTGTAATCTCTGTCCACTCCGGAAAATTAATAAATTTTTCAGGCATATAATAATCAATACTGTCTGTAATAGAAGAAAATTCTCTATACTTCTCACAAAGTTTTTTTATTAACTCCAACTGAAGATCATTGATGTTATACTTTTTTGGATCTTTTAAAATCATCTCACTCAAATCGAAAAAATTCATTATATTCTCATCATAATCCTCACATTCAGGACCAATTCCCTGTATCCATACTCGTCTTTGATAACTCTTATCAGATATTGAAAAAATGACACTTAAAAACTCTTCTAATATTCCACTATAATCTAAATCATTCATGAGTTAATCTCCCAAGCAACCAAACTCTTCCAAAGGAATGTGAGCTGCAGGATCCTTGCGTTCAACCCAATTTCCAAATTTATCAAAACAGCTTCCATTCTTTTGATACACTACATAAGGTTTCTGTTGATACGGAAAAGGACTATGGGGTTTTCCCGGCATCACCCTTATATATGTT
>DAIDIM010000058.1 GCA_027459365.1 Chlamydiota bacterium | reverse complement strand
GTGACTGTCGAGCTCTTTTCATTGAGTATAATCTCAATCATAGAACCATTGCCCATGATGAACTCATCGACAGCATTATCGACAATTTCTTTGATCATCACGTAAATGCCATCATCAGGATGAGAGCCATCCCCTAAACGGCCAATGTACATTCCAGGACGCAAACGAATATGGGTTAACGGGTCTAGGGACTGAATCGACTCTTCTACATATTTTTTGGCCATATTTAATTTCATACCATACAAAAAACTTTCTTTCAAAAAATTCTCTCTGACTTTAAACTGTCTAACAAATAATAGGAGTGGACTATGACAATTCCAAAAATAGGTTTCCCTCGAGATTTATCTACATTATTTCTCGTAATTAAAGAGAAGACAGTAAGCACTGCTCAATATCTTGCAGATTTAGTAAAACATTACTCCCTTGCTATTTACTCTTCTTTAGGGAATCTAGTAGGGCGAATTCTTCCAGGTCGAGTCACTGTATTATCACCACCTCCACAATTCGTAGTCATCCCAAAGACTCCAACAAAACCAACTTTTCTTGATGCATCTACTTTAACTGAAAGCATCTCTAATGAAACCAAAGCAGAAATTAAAGAAGAAGTTTTAAACAATAAAATAGAGATTAAAGAAGAAGTTGTATTTAAAACAGAAATTAAAAAAGAACAGCAATTCCCTTCATTTAATGATGTTGCAAACAAACTCAATCAAGCTTCTGGAGTGAAATTTTCTGACGTTTCCATGTTGAAAATGATTGATCTTGCCAGAAGTGTTCTTAACGCACAGGCGGATGAGAAGACATTCAATCAACAGATTGCAGACCCATTTTATACGTCTCCTACTTCCGATGTTTGAAGCATATAACACCGATTAGTCCGAGATGATAAAAAAGAGTTATCTTAGACTGAAGAAAAGTTTCGGTCTATAACAGGTGAAATTAACGCGCTGAGGAACGTCTACCGTTTTTGAACTATCCTAATTTTTTTATCAGGCGCATCTTGGACATCATCTC
The DNA here is from genome assembly GCA_027459365.1 of Chlamydiota bacterium. Classification (GTDB taxonomy): domain Bacteria; phylum Chlamydiota; class Chlamydiia; order Chlamydiales; family SM23-39; genus DAIDHZ01. The sequence goes on along the minus strand of DAIDIM010000058.1, from coordinate 3,047 downwards.
GACTTTGTACATTTTTTGCTGGCATCTCCGGAGAGGGCGTTCGTGCTTTTATTATTTTTTTGCTCGTCAATAGGGTCGTTGCAGCTATTGACTCGCAAAAAAATAATAAAATCATCAAACGCCTCCCTCGGATCTGCCTATCAAAAAACGTACAAAGTCGAGATCATGTTTCCTTGCTGTAGCATTAGAGGATCTTATCTTCTTTTTTAGCCGTTAAAGACACTTTTTTCGATGATCAAGTTGTTTCCGACTTGAGATACGTGCATTGCAGTGCCCTCTTCTACAACAAATCGATGGGGACCAATCAAGTTCACGTTTTCTGCAACAAATGAACATTTTCCAAGCAATTGGATTTCCACACTCTCTTTGCGGCAGAAATTCCCCTTCCAGTAAGGGTTCGATTGCTTCCAATCTACACCTTGATTTTGAATGTGTATATTTTTAAGGAGACATTTTCCCTCTAGTAGAGAGGATGCTCTGATTTGTAGGCTCCCTTCTAAATGGATATTTTGAAGTAAAATATCGATGATTTCCAGTTGAAGTTCACTTCCGACAATCAATGTACCCTGTTGGATTTTCTGCTGAATGATTGAATAGAGAGGTCCTAGGGCGGGATGATAGAGAAAAACAAATTCTGGGCCAAAGATGAGAACTTCTTTCAATGTTCTCCTTTTTGGAAGAGTTATACCGCATTTCTCTAAAAGCTCGCGCGCAGCAAAGAGAAAATCGTAAAAACATGCTTCTGGCGTCTCTGTAGGAACTGTCTCATCTAAAAATGCTTTTTTTGCCGTTGAGATTGTTTTATGTCTATGATTATAAGTGATATAAGTGTTTTTTGGAACCAAAGACTCACCCTTTTCTTCGATAAACACATCGGCCAGATTTTGCATTGTCGATTCGAGACGTCCAAAAGACCCCTTTTTTAGATTCAAGATAAGACCTGGAAATGGACACTGAGAAACGGCCTCAGAAATAGATGCGATGTCTCCGAATAAAAGATTTGTATTGGAAGAAAACTGGGAGATGACCTCTCCTTCTCTTAATGGTACATCCTGAATTCCAAATTGGTCAAAATCACAATATTCTATGTTGGTTAAAACTATGGAATTTTTCTTTTCAACAACAACATTGATCCCCTCCGCTGCTTTTACAAGTCGTGGGCAAGAAGCAAATCCGAATTTTTTATTTTTTTTATAGCCAATCCCGAGAAATGCAAGTAATCCATAGTCAAGACCTGCAATTGGATTATTGATTTGTCGAATCAACATTTTTGTACGACCTAATGAGTGAAACCAAGAAAAAATTCCAGATTGGAGAGCTAACTTCCAAATGACTCCATGACCTCCTGGCTTGAGTACAAGTTTGAGATCCTCTGTCAAAAGCCAATCCCCTTTCTCGTTCACAACAGGGACTAAAGGTTGAGAAAATGTACGAATCGACTCTTTTGGCCTTCCAAACCATTTATTTTTTTCTAGACACTCTTCTATATGTTGATGGTTCTTTTTTTCAAATGAGGTCATCATTGCGATTGGCGTAATCAATTGTTTGCCAAATCGTTGAAAATAGAGCATTTCTCGAGCTTGAATATCATCGACGATTCGCTCCACGAGTGTTTTCCCCGCAAAGACAAGTTTTGCAGCAGGCAATTCACTGCCTGTGACCTCGTCAATTAAATGGAGTCGATCTGCAGCGCCTCCTAGAGGGATCATCTCTGCCATAAAGGGAAGGGCCTCAATTCCCCAATCGATTGCTTGCAAAGTATCTGTCGTCAAACTTGTAATGTCGATATATGAAGGAGAGCGAAATGAGGTATTTTCTAAATTTTCTTTTTTCCCCATCAAAGAGAGAATCGTCCTTTGGTATCCGAGAATTCCACCCATTTCTTGATAAAATTGATTCACAGGAAGTAGTGATGACAAAATCTCATACAAAGATTCATTCGAAAAAAAAGGATGTGCAAAAATCCGTTCTAATTGTCCAATCTCTTGCAATTGATGCAGAATATTTTCACGCTCAGAATCAAGATTTTGCGAAATTGTCGTTGTCATCTATGAATGAAATTTGCCAGGAAAATTATTAAAAATACAAAACCTTTTTTATCGTTCAAAATAGTTTCAGTATACACACATTGTGACTTCTGCTATAGTGCTCTGTTTTCCTTGGGATCGGTGTCTTTTCGGAGAGAGACAAAAAAACTGTCTATGACAGAATTTTTTTGACTATTATATCGACGGAGAGATAAAAAGTTCTTTCGAGGAAAATTTATTAATTTTTGAAATTTTTTCAAAGGAGAAATGAAGAGTATGGCAACAAAACCGAAAGTTTCTAAGTTTATGCAACCGATGAAACCTAGCAAAGAACTCGCAGCTGTAGTTGGTGAAGGTCCAATGCCGCGCACTGAAGTTACAAAAAAACTGTGGGCATATATCAAGAAATATAACCTCCAAGATGCGAAAAACAGAAGAAATATCAATCCAGATGAAAAACTCCAAAAAATCTTCGGTGGTAAGAAAGCGGTGAACATGTTTGAAATGACAAAACTAGTCAACAACCACCTTTCTTAAGGAATTCTTAACCACAGAGTACCGGGCTCTGTGGTACCTTTAATGATTAATGAGATATAAAGTTGTTATTTCATACGATGGGACCCATTATGCTGGCTGGCAGGTGCAAAAAACAGGCCTTGCCATTCAGAGCGTCATACAAAAAGCAATTGAAACTTACCTCCGTCACCCAATACAGCTCAGAGGCTCAGGGAGAACAGACACAGGTGTCCATGCGATAGGACAAGTTGCCCATTTTGATTCTGAAAATCTTTTAGATAGTTACCGATTTCTCTATTCAATCAACGCCCTATTGCCAGCAGATATTCGTATCTTACATATTGAGAAGACAAATCCCGATTTTCATGCACGTTATAGCGCCGTCTCTAAAGTGTATCATTACCACTTACATCTGGATGAAATGATCGATCCTTTCACGCGGCTGTATAGTTACCATGTTTTCTTCCCCTGCGATTTAAACCTTCTTTTTACGGCAACTCAAAC
>DAIDIM010000046.1 GCA_027459365.1 Chlamydiota bacterium | reverse complement strand
TGTATATGAGCCCCTTTGATCACAAAGCCGCCTGGGAAAATCACCTTTTTCCATGAATAGGAGGGTGCGTAGAAATGATCTGCAATAATGGGTTCTTTTGAAATGCGCCTAATTTCAAAGGGGGGATTTGTTGAAAAAGTGTAAGCCCCCATAAAATAGTGCCATGCTGGCTGATCATAAGAGGCAGGCGATGTTAGGACTTTACTTGAATGGAAAAAAGCGAGATATTCACCATCGGCAATGGTTGCTGCGCTACTTCCCCGCAATGTTCCATAATCCCAATTGAAAAGATTCGAGCTCATAAAAACCGGATAACATGAACCATCGAGTAAATTCGGATAAAGGACTTCATGCGGATTCAATGAATAACTAAAATAAAGGGTATGATTCCAAACAAATGGGACCCAATTTTTTTCCCATAATCTTGATTGTTTTTCTTTACAAAACAGCTTTAATGGCGCAGAAAGGACAAAATGATCATCAATAAAAAGAACTTCAGCAATAAACATATCTCGCCTATCAGTAGTAGAAGGATAATCGAGATCTATATTATCGTTATAAATAACAAATATCCGATCTCTATAATGAAAAAGACGAGCATCTTCTGATTGAGATTGAGTAATACTATTTTGATGTCTTGTCAGTAAGATTTCAGGCGGAGAAACCGGTTCAAAAGAGGAATCCAATAAACAAATGCCAATATAGGAAATATAGGCACTTCTTTGATGGGGCGTGTATCGAAAAGTGAGTAGATATCCTTCCCCATAAGAAATCATCGAAGGATTAAAGGCATCTGGATATTCGGGGAAAAAAATTCTTTTGTCAGAGACAATCATCTCTCCAAATAAAGAAAAAAAACTCAATAAAAAAGCAAAAATCATTGTCTTATCTTTTCTAGAGAAAATTGCATGTTTTTAACTGTTTGTTCACGCCAGGATTCTGGTAATCTGGGATTGGCTAATAGCTCTTCACATGCGTCAATGGATTCCTGATATTTACCTAAATAATATGTACAAATGGAGCGGAGAAGGGTCAGTCCGTAATCTGGAATCCAATCGAGGTTGAAAACAGCATCTTTTTGCGCCTCAATAGACTCGCTTAATTTTAAAAACGAATAGGCAGACTCATAGTCTCTTGCATTATTGCAATTTTGAGCCAAAAAATAAATTGTTTCAATGCGGGTTGGGCGAAAACGGAAAGCATTTAAATAACTTTCTTGAACTACATTTTTGGCAAGTCCTAAATCATCCAAACAGTGGCCAATTTGCAACAAAGACCAATACACCTCTTCGGCCCAACCCCCTTTTGAAACCCGTTTTTGATACCATTCAAGGGCTTTTGCCTTTTCGCCTGCGTCTCGGTAACTTTCTGCCAGATAAAAATAGTATCTTGCATTTTCAGGTTCTTGTTGAATTCCCTCAACAAGCAAACAAATGTTTTCTAAAAACTTGGCTTTCCCCTGCGAACGATGCCCTCCATCTCCAGTCACATATTTAACACCCTCTAATAAATCACTTGTGTAAGGCTCATCGCAAGTTAAATATTCATGAGTGACACCAACATATTTCCAAGGAATATCCCCTTTCACAAGTTGCGCACTTTTCCATGAAAAAGTTTCAAGTCCTCTCCACATGAAATAAAGATCTTCCGTCAAATTAGAAAAGCAAGTCAAATCATCCACTTTCAAAGTATCATCTGCATCTATAAAAAGGAGATAATCCCCTTTATGTTGAGCAAGTTGAACAGCTTCTGTCCGATTGGTTCCAAAATTTTTCCAAGGTCTCTCAACCAAAACTCCCGGAATATCTTTGAGATAATTGCGGATGATTTTCTGTGTGCCATCAGTTGATCCTGTATCCACAATGACCCAATAATCGATATAGGGGCGTACAGACTCTAAACATCTCCGAATCACAGGACTTTCATTCTTGACAATCATATTCAGACAAATCGTCTCTTTCGCAAAAAGAGAGAAACAAAAAAAGATAAGCAGCAGATATTTCACGCCTATTAATGATAAAATTTTTCTTGAGAAAAGATCCACTTTTTTTTAATGTGATGAATATGAAACACCGATTCCTTTCTCTTATTTTCACTACAGCTTTTCTTTTTGCTGACGAATATTATTATGTAGATCCCATTCCCTATGATGCAGATCTTTTTCGAAGGGATGTGCAATGCATGTCTGGTCATGTGAGCTTTCTATACTGGCGAGTTGAAGAAGGGGCTCTTGATTATGCACTCAAAATGCAACATGCATCTCCTCCTGGAACTGTGTTTGCCCAAGGGGAATATGCCCGCGCTACCTTTGATGGGGAACCTGGCTTTCGACTCGCACTTGCCTTTTTTAGAGCGCCGCACTATTGGGAGGTATGGTGGCAATATACAAGACTTACTGCACGAGGAAGCGATTCAGTCTCTGCACCCGATCAACCCGATCGATTCTTAACAGGGACATGGCCTGAAGTTACATCTCCTCTAACTCATGCAACAAGCCATATCCATTTAAATTATAATGTCGCCGATTTCCTCGCCGATTGCTATTCCAATCCAAATCCCCATTTAAGAGCCCGCTTTATAGGAGGAGGAACAGTTGCATGGATCAACCAAAACTGGATTGTCCACTACGACTCGACCGAGATTCGCAATCGATGGAAGTACATTGGGGGTGGCTTGCGTGTTGGTACAATGATTGATTGGTTTTGTGGATGGGATATTTATATGTCAGGAGGAACCACTATTGCCACATTGCTTGGTTCTTATCACAACATCGCAACTCAAACGACCATTTTTTCAAATTTTCCCATTCGCGATGCCCACTATTTTGACATACGCCCAACATTTGCGCTACAAGGGATATTTGGCCTATCGTGGCAAAAAAACTTCTGTGCAAATCGAGCGGAGGTCTTTGCAGGATATGAGATCAATACATGGTTTAATTTAGCGGAAGTGCATCGCTCTACAGCAGGCCTCCCAAGTGATGCAAAAGAAACACTGATCAACTCAAGTCTGCTAGCCCTGCAAGGTCTAACAGCACGAGTTACATTAGATTTTTAGTCTAGAGAAAAAAGAAAAAAATCACCAACCGCTCGGAGGCCTCGCTAGAGACTATAGAGAACACAGAGGGTGCTTTAGAGAAAAAAACTCTTCTTTTTCGGAGACGAAAAAGGAGAATTCCTGTCGCGGTTTAACACTTAGTTCACCGACATAGGTTACACTTTTCCGGCTCTCCTCTGTGTTCTCTATAGTCTCTAGCGAGGCTTCCAAGCGTGTGGTGAAAACAAAAATTCGTCTACCACTGCCAGCCGAACCTGAAATTGGCTCTCTGATTTATGTACGGTTGATTGCCTTCTGTCGATACATCAGCGATGTATTGCGAATCGATTGAAAAACAACGATAGGTCAATGTGAGCCCAAATTTTAGATTGAGCAATTGCCAGGCCATATTCCAACCTCTTGTAATAAAAGCAATTGGCATTCCCTCAAAGCGGGCTCTAAAGCGATCTCGATGAAGTGGCAATTCTAACACATATCCCATTGAGAATAAAGGAGTTATACAGAATGTCTCATCTCGGTTATGATCGATGAAACGCATGCTTAGACCAGATTCTGCGCGAAGTGTAGAACTCCGGTATTCTTGAACATTGAGATTTAAGGATATGGCTCCATGCTCAGAAAAAGGGGGGTTTTCAAGATAGAGAAAGTCAACAGTTGCATAGGGGAAAAGATGAAAGGAGCGATTGCCGAAAAAATAAGCGGTTGTGAGTTGTGCTCCTGCATCATATGCAATGGAATGCGATTTGGCTTGTCTTCTGATCGTGCTAAATCGAATTTGTCTGATAATGTGGTTCCAATCTTTCCCAAGATATACAGAGGTGCCGAGATAAAATCTCCCTGTATGAATATCGGTATAAAAGGCGCCATAGGCCCCTTTTAAATAGGCATATCCACGATTATGAGACCATCTTAAATCTGTGAGTTGATAAATCCCCGCAAGTCCAATCGTCCAAATGTCAAAAAACTGCTGATCAAATCCAGCACTAATCCCACGCGTTGTTCCATGGAATCCTGTTTGCATTTCCTGTTTTTTCTCTTGTAACCAATTTCCAAAAGGCTCAATCCAAAAAAACGAACTCGCATCACAATTGCATCCACAAAAAAATCCATTTCTTTCATTAAGTCTGTTCAGAAGTTGACCGCCAAGGGTAGTTTGTAAATCGGCCAAAGCGCTGATTTGTGCAGGATGCAATTGATCCAATGCTCGATTGATCTCCGATACAGTTTCTCCTACCAAAGAATTGATCACTGCAATAAAGTCGGCACTCAAAAGGGATTCACGACTTAAAATATCGATATTCCGGCCGACAGCCTTCTCATTGGAATTGCCAAAAGGAAAGGAGAAAAAAGGTTGTAAATTTTTCAAAAGGAGTTCGACAGCGTTTGGCGTATAAATAATTGTTGGAATAAATTGAGGGTTGGATGTGAGAACAGTGCCAAAAGTTCCGACAACCGAACCAGCAGTTAAAAGTGTATATGCTCTTTCTAAAGGATAGAAGGCAGTCGGATCAAATTGGAGACTCAAAATTCCATTCGTTACCGTTGCAATTCCATTGCTTTGCAAAAGGCTATTGGTGAGTGGTTGGATGACCGAAACCAATGTTCCTTGGTTTGGACTCATGGTCACGTTCCCATTGATCGATAATGTTCCCACGCCACCTGAGATTCCTGGAATAATTTTGCCTGAATTATCGATTCCAGCTGTCGTATTGAGTGTTCCTGTACCAGATAAAGTAGAGCTCGGATCAATATTGAAAGCGCTTGATCCAAGTGAACCTGTAAGAACGAAATTTGCATTTTGCAGATTTGTTATGCTTAAAGAAGTGGAGCTATTTCCAGAAAAAGTAATTGTTCCTCCGCCTTGTAGTTGTAGCGTTGTTCCTGAAGCTCCATTGTAAGAGCCAGCATAGGTTCCATTCATTGCTTGATTAAATACAACAGCGCCACCATTAATCGCATTGATTGATCCTTGTAAACTGGTCGTATTTCCAAGCAGCGTTGCACCGTTGACATTGGTCGATCCGGTATACGTATTTGTTCCTGTTAAAGTCAACTGCGTACCAATGATATTTAAAAAACCACTTCCTGTAATGTTACTTGCAATCGTGGGACTAAAAGCGCCTGTATCAATCGTCACAGCACCAGTCACCGTTATCGGACGGCTCCCCCCGAGTAAATAAGAGTTTCCTGCTTGTAAAGTTGTATTGTTTGCAAGGATCAATGGAGTTGTACTTATCCCTAAATTCTGATCGGATGAAATGTTAAGTGTTCCGATGTTGATGTTCGTACTTCCAGCATAAGTATTTGACCCTGAAAGAACTAGAGTACCAGAACCAACTTTTGTCAAAGTATTTCCGCTAATCGGGCCGTTCAATGTGATTGTTTGTGTCAACGTATCGAAGGTAGCTGCATTTAAGACAAAACTCCGAGCGCTTGTAATAGGCCCAGATGCTTGCAAAGTCCCAGAAAGATGGACAGAGTTAGCCAGAGCTCCAAGCGCGCTATCAGAATTGACTTGTAGGGTGCCAGAACTGACGATAACCCCTCCTGAAAAAGTATTCGTTCCTGTAAGCGCCGTAGTTCCTGCTCCGCCAACTGTAAAAGAACCACCACCTGAAATGACCCCAGAAAGAGTGATGATCGAATTCTGAGAAACATTTGTTGCCAAATTGCTCGTTAGGGTGAGATTCGGAGAAATCATGTGACCGGTCGTCGTTGCCATAATAGAGGCAGTTCCGGTAGATACACTAAAAGTCAAAGAACCAGTACCCGAAATTGTCGTAGGTGTTGGTGTTGATTGTAGCTGAATAGAACCTACTATAAACTGCGCACTCACCATAGGTTGACTTGTAAAAGTGGCTGGGAATATGGCTATAGCATCTATCGCATTCGGAACAGTTTGCGGATTCCAATTCGTCGCAGTTCCCCAATTTGTCGTTGTGCCCACCCATGTGGATGAGCTAGCGCCGAATAAGGAAGAAGAAATAGCTATAAATAAAACAATTCTCATTAAAAATAAAATTACTCTAGTGGCAATTAATTCTCAACGAAAGCGAGATGTGGAATGCGAAGATCGACAATTCGTGGTGAAAATTTTCCGGTTCTAGGAATGACAGCGTCGGTCAATTGTTTGCTGTAATCATCCATCATTTTTTTTCGTAAGCCCAAAAAATTGTGCATCTGTTTCATGTAATCTTTGGGACAAAGACGCAACATTTTGGGAAATATACACTGCTGATTTTTGATCATGACCTCCTCTTCAGTCATTATGACAATTTCTCGAGTCCCTAGACTTTTTGCAAATGCATTTGAGACATCGATTCTCTTGATCCGGATTCCCTCCTTCCAAGGTAACCCCTCTAAAAAATGCAAAACTTCCATTGCAAAGGCAAAATACCGATCCTGTAGTGGGACCAACCATTGTCCCCCTTTTCTCCCAAAAGAATCCTCTTCTGCTCCAAAATCTGGCAGTCCAAGATAAATCTCAGGAAGTTCCTTTGGTGCATAGAATGGAGAAATCGGAAATAAAAAACCCTCTTTATCAATGGCAATATTTTGATAATCACCAAGCCGTGCTTTCGGTTTTCTCACAGAATAATCGATATATAACACATTTGGAGCCATTTTCTTGATATGCGCTTCTTCGATAAGGGGGGAAGAGAGAAGTTTTTTCTCTCCTAATTTCAGATCAAAGGCATAGAGATTTGTTGGTGCATCGCAACTGAGTTCCAAAAGCTCTGCTAAATATGCAGTTTGCAAAGCCTCTTTTTCAGGACCTGTTTGAATGAGAGCGGAGATAAAATATTTCGGATTGTGAATTTTTTCAAGCTTTGATTGTTTCCAAAAATATTGAATCGCAAAAAATGAAACAAACGTAAAACAGCAAGAAGCAATCAAAATCTTTCGCATTTACAACGTATAATAACCAAAATCATGGTTTCTTGCACAGAACCGCATTCATGAATGATTAAAGAAACGCCTTAAGAGCCATTCTTAATAGAGAGAGAACGGTCTGTGGAGTGAGTTCCAAATCTACAATAGTGATGTCGAATGTTCGATCCCCTAGCACCACCTTAGGATCATTTTCAACCCTTGCAATCACTCTTTTTTCTTAGCAAATGCTTTCTGGATTACACACAACATTCCCTGCCACAGCGCAGGCTG
>DAIDIM010000037.1 GCA_027459365.1 Chlamydiota bacterium | reverse complement strand
GCTTCTACTATCTCACTGGAAGCGTAAATAAATTTTCTGGAGGAAAAGAGAAAGGAGATCCAGGTTTTTATGCCTTATTCGATCAGACGATTTATCGACCTGGATGCAATCGTAGCCTGACTCCATTCGTCTCGTTTATTTGGCAACCCGAAAATCGCAATCTTTTCCCCTATTTTATCAATGGAGGCCTTGTTTATACAGGACCTTTTGCAAGTAGACCGCTGGACGTAGCAGTATTTGGCTTTGTTTGGGGAAGATACAGCCCCGATCTCGATCGCGTTCAACGAAAAAGTCATATCGAGGAACAGATTGCCGAAGTTGTTCTCGAACTCAATTATGCAATCCAGGTCAATCCATGGCTAGTTGTGAGGCCCGATATGCAATACATTATTCATCCGAAAGGTCGAGATAGCGTTCCAAATGCTTGGGTATTAGGCGCGCAAATTAGCGTCACAGCTTGGTAAACTGCATTTCTTATAGGAGTGGATTGTTTTGATTAATCCTTCCCGAAGAGGTGTTTTTGGAAACCAGCCAAGAACATTTCGTATTTTGGAAAAATCTATCGCGTAGCGGAAATCATGACCAGGGCGATCATTGACAAATTGAATCTCTGATTGGGTATCTGCAAGCTCTGAAAAAAGCTCGATGAGCAACTGAACCATCTCTAAATTGGATAATTCTGTACCGCCTCCGATATTGTAGGTTTCTCCCCTTTTTCCAGAATTAAGGATCATCCAAATTGCCTCAACATGATCGTCAACATATAGCCAATCGCGAATATTGTCCCCTTTTCCATACACAGGCAGTGGCTTCTTCGCAATGAGCCTTTCAATCATCTGGGGAATCAGTTTTTCGCTGTTTTGTCCAGGGCCATAATTATTACTGCAATGTGAAAGCGTCGCGGACAAATGGTAGGTATTTGCAAATGAACGTACTAAATGATCTGAAGCTGCCTTCGAAGCTGCATAGGGCGAATTAGGCTGATAGTTTGATTGTTCATTAAAAAATCCATTATCTGTTAATGATCCATAAACTTCATCGGTTGACACATGATGAAAATGTATGTTTGGAAATTTCCGTACTGCCTCTAGTAGCGAGAGGGTCCCTAATACATTGGTTTCAATAAATGGATATGCAGAGACTATACTTCGATCCACATGTGTTTCGGCAGCAAAATGGACAATGTGTGTAACTCCTTCAGCTAGTATATTTTCAACAAGCCTCTGATCGCAAATATTTCCATGGATAAATTGAGCTGAGGGATGATTCATAATGTGTTCTCTATTTGCTGCATAGGAGAGAGAATCTAAATTGACAATCTGCCCATCAAAGGCAGGGTTTTGCAATAAAAAGCGGATGAATGCTGAACCAATAAATCCACACCCACCTGTCACAAGTATTTTCATAACCTGAACTTTGTGTTTAGTTGTCCATGAGATTCAAAGAAATTTCGAGCATATTTTTGTATTTTACAGCCGAAGAATATATCGGTACGAGCATCTTGTCGAGGCGAAAAATCAAAAAGATGCCGAAAGTATTTGAGATCTAAGCAAATAAACTCAAAGTTCAGGTTCATATCTTGTCCTTAAAAAATCGTGCAATGCCTCTTTCCAGTTCCGAATCGGAATCATCTTCTGAATTTTTGATGTGTCAAAAACTGTATATGCAGGTCTTGGACAAAGAGATGGAAAATGGGAACTCGGCACGGAATGAATGAATTTAGTTTTCATTGCTATTTTTTGCGCACGCATGAATTGAAAAATTTCATATCCAAAATCAAATTTTGTTGCAACTCCTTGATTTGCAAAATGATAGATTCCTGAAAAGTTTAGCATATTGAGAATTGTTTTGCTTAAATCAACGACATAAGTTGGGCTATTGATTTGGTCATTGGCTAAAAATATTTCCTCTTTTTCCTGAAACATTTTCAAGATTTTTGCGATAAAATTCTTTCCCCCATTTCCAAAGAGGGCAGAGGTGCGAAGGATACACGAATTGGGTGCGATTGCCAAAAGTCTTGCCTCCCCTTCCAATTTCGTCTCGCCATAGTAATTGACTGGATCCACAGGATCTTTTTCATGCAATGGACGGGAAATATTCCCTGGGAAAACATAGTCTGTAGAGATGTGAATTACTTTAGCCCCAATATCTGCTGCAATACGGGCTAGGTTTTCAGGACCCATTGCATTGACTTGAAATGCCGTATTGCGATTTTGTTCTGCTAAATCGACAAGAGAATAGCCAGAGGCATTGATGATATGGGTAATTCCTGAATGGTTGGATGCAAACATGTTTAAAGAATCAAGACTTGTAATGTCTGCTTGCTCTTTTGTGCTTCGAACTTCGGCTTTTATCGTTTTCCCTAAAAGTCCCTCTGCTCCACAAACCCATATCTTCATACAAATATCTCGCGAAAAAAAGGACTCTTTTGATCTTTTGGAGAGAGAATAGGATTTGCAATCGGCCAATGGATGTTCAAATCAGGATCATTCCAACGAAGCGCGCACTCTGTTTTTGGATCGTAGAAAGAGCTCACTTTGTATCGCACAAATGCGGTTTCGCTTAAAGCACAATACCCATGGGCAAATCCAACTGGAATAAAGAGCTGATGATGTTTTTGATCATCCAACTCAAAAGCAAACCATTTGCCAAATGTAGGAGAACAGGTGCGAATATCGACAGCAACATCCCAAATTTTTCCTACTTCGCAACTGACCAGTTTTGCCTGTCCCGGGGATAATTGATAGTGAAGTCCACGAATCGTACCCAATTTCGAGAATGCTACATTATCTTGAACAAAAGGGACAGATATTCCTAATTGTTCATAAGTATTTTGATTATAGCTTTCAAAAAAGAATCCCCTTTCGTCATTGAAGATAGTCGGAGTCACAAGCTTTAATCCATTCATATGAAAATAGATTAACCTTCAGGGAATATTCAGCGCAACGACAGTCGCATGCCGGCCTGTATCTTTTTCTCTCCGATGTGAAAAATAATCTTGTGGATTACAAAAAGTACAAACTTCGCTGATTTCGATATTTTTTTCTAAAATACCGCATGCAGTGAGCTGTTTTTTTGTGATCGCCCAAAAATCAAAATAATTGGGCTTTACTTGATAGCTCCATAGCTCTTCGGGAAACTCTTGCTTATAATTTTTATATTCTGCGTGATCAGGTCCAAGCGACGGCGATACGCAAACAATCAGATGATGGGGTTGCGTTCCGATATCTCGATGCATCGCTTCAAAAAATCGTGCATAAATATTTTGCGCACTCCCTTTCCATCCTGCATGAACAATCCCTATTGCTTCGTGTACCGGATCATAGAAAACCGTTGCTTGACAATCAGCATGAGTCACAGCCAATCCCAGATTTCTCTCAGTAGTAAAAAGGGCATCGCATTGGAGCACTTTTGACATATTTTTTGCAGTGACTCTTTGCACATTTACCCCATGATTTTGATGTGGGTAAATCACTTTTGGAACATTGATTGCTTTGCGGATCATTTCTCGGTTAACCTTCACAGAGTCGGGGTGATCTCCGACATTATCTCCTGCATTTAAAGAGCAAAATTGCTTTTCACTTGTCCCTCCGTGGCGTAAAAAAACACCATGCAATACATGTGGATATTGCTCTAACAAATCAAACTCGAGCCACTCTAATTTACTTTTTTCAAATTGCATGTTGACCTTTTTCGCACCCCAAAGTTTGTTTAGCAGATTTTGATTTGATAAGTCAACAGTAGAAAAAATCAATGCGTTAACAATCATTTTTGAGAAAACACTTCACTCTCACGATTCTCTCAAGGCCGATTGGCCTATTCATTCAATAGATGAGATTGGATGCATAGAGAAGAAGAGCTAGGACAGAGACAGGTGAAGCGCAGTATTGATTAGGCGCAGGATATCTTGGGCATATACTGTAACGTTTATCAAAGCTGAATGGTATAAGGATCTCTCTTCCATATCCCTTTCTCTTCATCTAAGAATGTGGAAGGTCTTAATTGCCATAATGCAATCATTCCTCTCCGCTCCGCAGCTCTCTCAAGGAGTCTAATTGTTTGATCGGTCGCTTCCGTATCTTCAATCCCCCATTGATGTGTCCATTTATCGCATTCCTCCGGAGAACAATGAGAAGGAGAGAGAATTACACCGCTAAACAGCATCTGCGTTCTTAAAAAAGTGTTAGCACCAGAAAACGGTCTACCAAGAGATGCAGTATTGAAATTACTAGGCATCAAGGCAATACGGGCAGAGTTTAATCTGTGGATTTCTTCAATTGGTTTTCTCTTTCCGATCTTGCCTAAAACAATTCCACATTCAAAGACTATATTTCTTGCCCAATCAAGACAAGACGAAGGCACCTTGATTTCATCGGAAGTTCCGTGTTTTCGAACAAGAACTTTCATACCATAATCTACTGATTGTCAATGATTTGATTTGATTTTTCTGCGATTTTTCCTGGTGACCACACGCACGTTTGA
>DAIDIM010000006.1 GCA_027459365.1 Chlamydiota bacterium | reverse complement strand
GCGTAAAGCGTTACTTGAAGATATGGCGATCTTAACTGGAGCAAAACTTGTCACTGAAGAGCAAGGGTATATTTTACGCGAAGCGGAAGCAGATGTTCTTGGGTGCGCAAGTCAGATTTTGATCACAAAAGATAAAACAACAATTGTTGGCGGATCTGGAAATAGCGACGAGATTCGCGCTCGCGTCGCTCAAATTGAAGGCGAAATCAAACGCGCTACCACATCTTATGACAAAGAAAAGCTCCAAGAGCGCAAAGCGAAACTGCAAGGGGGCGTAACAGTCATAAAAGTTGGCGCAATGACCGAGTCTGAAATGAAAAAGAAAAAACAGATGTTTGAGGATAGCCTCAATGCGACTAGAGCCGCCCTAGAAGAAGGGGTTGTTCCAGGAGGCGGTGTGATGCTAATACATGCAGCCCATAATATGGAAAGGCCAAAACTAGAAAAAGAGGAAGAGGTTGGGGCGCAAATTCTCCTAAAAGCATGCTTTGCCCCTTTCCGTCAGATTGTAAAAAATAGCGGACATGATGCATCGCTTGCACTTGAGGAGGCATTGAAGGGTGGAAAAACCTTTGGATTTAATGCTATATCCGAAAAAGTTGAAGACTTCATCAAGGCGGGTATTATTGATCCTGCAATGGTAGTCAAAAGCAGTTTAATGCATGCGGTCTCTATGGCAGGAGTCATTCTGCTTACTGAGAGCATCATCGCGCCTTTAGCTGAAAAAGGATAATGGAAATTATTTTCTTTTTAAAAGGAATATTGCTGGGGTTTTCGATCGCAGCTCCTGTGGGCCCGATCGGAATCCTCTGTATCCGGCGCACCTTGCAATATGGGAGGCTTTCTGGTCTTTTTTCAGGGCTGGGAGCTGCTTTAGCAGATACATTTTATGGCTTGATTGCTGCGTTTAGCCTCACTTTAGTTTCCGATTTTTTAGAGGAAAAACGATTTTATTTTCACATTTTAGGAGGTTGTTTTCTGATCCTGCTTGGCGTGAAAACATTTTTTGCGACAAGCAAAGATGTAACAGATGGCAAAATCCCTCATCGCTCCTTGATTTCAGATTTTATTTCCACCTTCTTTCTCACTCTCTCCAATCCCCTTACAATCTTTTCCTTTATCGCCGTTTTCGCGGGACTCGGCCTTGTCGATATTACGCAAAAAATGAGCGACGCCATTCTTGTAGTGATTGGAATATTTCTAGGGGCCTGTATGTGGTGGATGATTCTCAGCGAAGGGATCTCATTTTTCCGTAAAAAAATGGGGCGGAAAACGATGTTGTGGATCAACCGCATTGCCGGCATCATTATTATTACTTTTGGACTTGCCGCCTTTGCAACCTCCTTCCATTACTGAGTTTCAAACTAAATACTATTAATAGATTACAACAAATTCGTAATTAAATTATTATTAAATCAAATATTTAATTATAATAATGAATGAGAGGTTAAGCTATGAAAGATCTGCCCCACCATATGCAAAAACTAAACCGTCGTATTATCCGCGATGCGCATCGAGATGAACAAACATCTGAAAACTTTGATGAAAGCCTAAACCTACAGCGCAATATTCCACCTGAAAAGGTGCGGAAACAGGAAAAGATAAGAACTGCAAAAACAAGACACTCGCATATCCCAATCTCACGTACGGTGGATGATAAAAACAAACTCGAGGCCAAAAGAAACCCTGTTTTCTATTCAAAAAATCATCAAAAGCCAAAGACCACCAGACCTACCCGAAAACGGACCCCCAGAATCCAGAAGGGGCGAAAAGCCGCGTGATAGACCAAAATAACATATGTGTTAAAATGGTCTTGACCAAAATAACATATGTGTTAAAATGGTCTTGTGATTGAACGAGTTTACCAAAATGTAATTCGAGACCACTTTTCCCGTAACCGGCAGATGCTTTTTCTATCTGGGCCGAGACAGGTGGGAAAGACAACCTCCTCTTTGACGGAAACATCCCCGGGTTATTACTTGAATTGGGATAATGATGTGCATCGGACGCTCATCTTATCCGGGCCTATTGCCGTGGCCCGTCACTTGGGATTGCAGGAGTTGGTGGCAACGCTACCTGTTGTCGTCTTCGATGAAATTCATAAATACCGTTATTGGAAGCGCTTTCTAAAAGGATTTTTTGACACCTACGAAAATCAGATTCGAATTATCGTGACCGGTAGTGCTCGTCTCGATGTTTATAAACGGGGTGGCGACAGCATGATGGGTCGTTATTTCCTCTATCGCATTCATCCTTTCTCAACTCGTGAAGTGGTTGATCCCACCTTTAAAGAACGGGATATTTCTCCTCCCGTGGCATGCCCCGATTTTGATATTCTTCTGAAGCATGGAGGGTTCCCAGAACCGTTTGTGCAAAGAAATGACCGTTTTACGAGTCAATGGCGTCGTTTGCGATTAGACCTTCTTTTTAAAGAGGATATTCGGGATTTAACGAAGATTCAAGATCTAGGCCAGATGGAAGTTTTGGCGAAAATTTTGACAAATCAGGTAGGTCAGCTTGTCGATTATACAAGTTTGGCAAATCAAGTCAAAGTTTCGAGTCCAACGGTTCAACGATGGATGAAAGTCCTTTCAAGTCTATATTACTGCTTCACGATTCAACCTTGGTCAAAAAATATTTCCAACTCGTTGATTAAGCAACCCAAAGTGTATTTATGGGACTGGTCCATGGTGGCAGATATTGGAGCAAGGAATGAAAATTTTGTTGCTTCCCATCTCTTAAAAGCAGCTCAGTTTTGGACAGATTCAGGATTTGGCGATTATGGGCTATATTATCTCCGAGACAAATCGAAGAGGGAGGTCGATTTTCTCCTCACAAAAAACGGGAAACCTTGGTTCCTTGTTGAAGTGAAAACGTCAGATAAAGGAATTTCTCCCTCCCTTTACTACTTTCAGAAAGAGACAAAAGCGGAGCATGCTTTTCAGGTCTCTTTTGAGCGCCCCTTTGTGGAAAAGGATTGCTTTTCCTTTCGCGATCCTATTGTCGTTCCTGCTAAAACATTGCTCTCACAGCTAATGTAATTTATTTTTAGCCGCCTATCTTGTATGATGGACGTGGTTTTTATGCGCATTGCCCATCTTTCTGACTTTCATTTTACGAAGCTGACGCTCAATCCTTTACGTCTGTTCCCTAAAAGATTTTTTGGACACATCAACTGGTGTATACGTCGTAGGAAAGAGTTTAACCATCAGCAGCTCAGTGATTTACCAGATTTTTTTCGCATGTTAAAGGTCGATTGGATTCTGTTTGGTGGCGATTTTACCTCTTCCTCTTTGACGGAAGAATTTAAATTAGCAAGAAATTGGGTGGATCAGATGCCTGTCCCTTGGATTGCTGTCCCAGGCAATCATGATTTCTATACAAGAGGAAGCGCTAGGCGATTTTACAAATATTTCGATCCGCTGAGAATTCAACCCATTGGAAACAACTGGTGGGTTGTTCCAATAGATACAAGTTGTACAAACCCAATCCGTTCGGCGCGAGGCCTTTTTTCAAATCAGGCAGAGCTTAAAAAGCAGCTTTCAGAAATCAATGGCAATGTGATCCTTCTGAACCACTACCCATTTTTCCAACAAGAGAGCGTCGATCGCAATCTGCAGGGCGGCGAAAAGCTAGAAGAATTGATCCGAGAACATCCGAATGTAAAGCTCTATCTGCATGGACATACCCATCGTCATTCGATGGTCGATCTGCAAGAGGACAATTTACCGATTATTCTCGATAGCGGTAGCTGCAGCTTAAAAAAAGGTTCCTGGAATCTCATTGATTTAACAACAGCCAGTTGCAACATAACACCCTATTTCTGGGAGAACGGCTGGACAACAAAAGAGACAAAAGAGTTCTTATGGAAGAGATAGTTCCTTGGTTTAATGATGGACTTCGTTTCAAATGCACAGGCTGTGGAGCATGTTGTACGGGAGCTCCGGGATATGTGTTTCTTTCGCAAGAGGATTTAGATCGTTTAAGCAGGCATTTGGGCTGTTCAGTGCTTGAATTTGTAAAAAAATATACACGACAAGTCGATAGCGGTTATGCACTCCTTGATCGTCCTGGTTCCTACGATTGTATTTTCCTCGAAGGGAAAAAATGCAGCGTATACGATGCAAGACCTGTTCAATGCCGCACATTTCCATGGTGGATCGATCAATTAAGAGAACCTAAAGATTGGATTGCCGCATCAGAAAGATGTGAAGGGATCAATCATCCGGATGCTCCGTTGATTCCATCCCTCCATATTCAAGAGCAATGTCTCACATATCTCGACAACCTTCTAGCACAAAATTTTTCTTTGTGATAATTTTTTCTGCATGACAATTCCCCCTCGTGCAGAACTTTGGCTCTCAGGACTCTATGATGATGAGACAAAAGATGAGATCCGCCGTTTATCGAAGGAAAATCCGCATGCTTTGACTGATGCTTTTTTCAAGGACCTCTCCTTTGGAACAGGTGGCTTGCGAGGAATCATGGGGGTTGGAACGAATCGGATGAATATCTATACGATTCGCCGAGCAACGCAAGGTATTGCCAATTATCTAAAAAAAAACCTCTCTCCTCCCTATTCTGTTTTTATTGGATACGATGTGCGCAATCATTCGCGCTGCTTTGCCGAAGAGACGGCGCGAGTCTTCGCCGGCAATCAGATCAAAGTCTATCTCTCTTCAGATATTTGCCCAACGCCAATTGTCTCGTTTGGATGCCGCTATTATCAATGTCAAGCCGGTGTCATGATTACTGCCTCTCACAACCCTCCGGAATATAATGGATATAAAGTCTACTGGGGCGATGGCGGACAAATTGTCTCTCCCCATGATCAAGGGATCATGCAGGAGATCAACCAAATCGGCAATGAGATTCGGTTAGCCCCTTTGAATAGTCCTCTCATTGTTCCCTCCAATTTAGAAAAGGCTTTCATTGAAGAGGTGAAACAACTCCAATTACGTCCCGATCTTGCAAATACAAATATCCATATTCTCTACAGCCCTCTACATGGAACCGGAATCCGTCTGATCCCGGCAGCGTTGAAAAGCTGGGGATACCATCAAGTTCATCTCGTAGATGAGCAGAGCTTTCCCGATGGAAACTTTCCGAATGCCCAGAGTCCAAATCCAGAAGATGCGACAAGTCTTCTCCTCGGCACGCAAAAACTTCTCAAAAGCAAAGCAGACCTTTTCATCGCAACAGATCCTGACGCAGATCGTCTTGGTGTTGTCTCCTCCGAAGGGGTTCAATTGACAGGGAACCAAATTGCTTGCCTTCTTTTACAACATATTTGCCAGTTTAAAAAACTTCCCTCCAATGCCCTTTTCATCAAAACGATCGTCACTACTGAATTATTCCGAAAAATTGCCGAAAGTCATCATGGTCACTGCATAGATGTTTTGACTGGATTTAAATACATCGGTGAAAAAATCACTGAGTTAGGAAACAAATATAGTTACATCTTTGGGGCTGAAGAGTCGTGTGGATATCTCTTTGGAACATTTGTCCGCGATAAAGATTCTATCTCTTCTGCTTGCTTGATTGCGGAAGCAACAGCTGCTGCAAAATCCAAACAAATGACCCTCCTTGATGCCCTTTACATGCTGTATCAAAAATTTGGGGTACATCGGGAAAAGCTATTGAACCTCAAGTTTAAAGATAGCTTGGATGGGATGGAACAAATTGATGCAATGATGCAGAGATATCGTCAACAACCACCCACTTTTATCAATGGAAAAAAAGTAGTTAAGGTAGAAGACTTCCTTCCGGGCTTTTTGTCTCTCCCTCCATCGAATGTCATTCGTCTATGGCTTGAAGATCAAAGCAAGATCGTCATTCGTCCATCTGGAACAGAACCAAAAGTGAAAATCTACATCGAAGTCGCTTCCCTCCCTAACAAAGAGATAGAAAATCAAATATCGCTCTGTGATGAAAAGCTTCAGAATATTGCAAACTTTTTTGCAAAGTAAAAAAACTCGCCGATTTCTCGGCGAGTACAGCCTTTAGCGATTTCTCATTAAAGGATTAATTCAATTGTTTCTATATACAGAATTAACTATCTATAGTAACTAGTGAATCTGCATCTATAAGATTTCTCTCAAAAGATGCTTGTATTGTTTGACAATGATTTCTCAAAGAACAAACAATAAGTCTTCGAGCCGCTCTTTTTTTTATCGCGTCTCTTTAATCTTTAATATACAAATTAAAAATTTATTTTGCAAATAAAAAATGTTAATTATTCAGCATTAACATGTTCCCCAACTGAAATATGAAAGGGCTTATTTAGGGATTGTCCGGAAATAACTTTTAGAGCTGCATAAAGAAAAAGTCACATTTTTCATAGATAAAAATTAATTGAGATAGGTATACTGCCTTCTTCAATGAAATGTCTGATCACCAAACAACAACTCCTGAGCAAATACCTTGGAATTAAACATTTCCTCAATGAAAAAACCCGT
>DAIDIM010000072.1 GCA_027459365.1 Chlamydiota bacterium | reverse complement strand
GGGCGCACCTCCGATGGGCATACTACTTGTTAATAAACAAAAGGGATCCACCTCCTTTCGTCTCGTCTCTCTCCTTCGTAAGCGCACCAGAATTCAAAAAATAGGGCACGCAGGAACTTTAGATCCTTTTGCAACAGGGGTCATGGTGATGCTCATCGGAAGAGAATACACAAAACTTTCCAACCAATTTCTCAATTCAAATAAGCAATATAAGGCAACTCTTCACTTAGGCGTGACTACAGATAGTTATGATATTGATGGCGCCATCATCGACACCAACTCTAGCGTTCCAACACTTGTTCAAGTGCAAAGCGCCATCGGGCAATTTCAAGGCGAAATATGGCAAACGCCACCCATGTTTTCTGCCAAAAAAATCAAGGGGCAAAAACTCTACGATTTAGCCCGTCGTGGGATCACTGTTGCAAGAGAGAAAGCGCGTGTAAGCGTACAAATCCAAATTCTCACATACAATTATCCATTGCTTGAAATTCTTGTTGACTGTAGTAAAGGGACCTATATACGCTCTTTAGGACACGATCTAGGCCAAGTCCTTCAATGCGGCGCACACCTCTCCTCTCTACAGAGAACGCAAAGTGGAAATTTCCACATCTCCGAATGCATTGAAGAAGAGAAGATCCTAGATCCCCAATTTGATTTACCATCGAGGTTAAAACATGTCTAATCTTTCTTGCGCGATTGTCGGATTACCAAACGTTGGAAAATCGACTCTATTTAATGCATTGACACGCAAACAAATTCCAATGGAAAACTACCCATTTTGTACGATCGATCCAAATATTGGTATTGTCAATGTAGTAGATAAGCGTTTAGATGCCCTTTCGCAAATGTCGAAAAGTCAGAAAATCATCTATGCAACCGTCTCCTTTGTCGATGTAGCGGGCCTTGTGAAGGGGGCAGCTCAAGGAGAAGGACTCGGAAACCAATTTCTTTCCCACATTCGAGAAACCGACGCAATTGCGCAAGTGGTCCGATGCTTTGTTGACCCAGATATTATTCACGTAGCAGGGAAAGTCGATCCATTGCAAGATATCGAAATTATCTCTTTAGAGCTGATTTTGGCCGACCTACAAATGGCTGAAAATAGCCTTTCTCGCATGGAAAAACAGGCGAAAGGAAAAAAAGAGCTCCTTCCAACAATCGAATTCTTAAAAAAAGCTGTGCACCATTTGAATCAAAATCTACCCATGCGCTCTTTAGCCTTAACACCCGAAGAAGAGCAAATTGCCAAAGTTTATCCCTTCCTGACGCGCAAAAAAATGCTCTATATTTGCAACGTTGGAGAAAATGACCTTCCTTCCATGGATAATCCCTATGTTCAAGCCGTTCGCGAATATGCCAAAAAAGAGGGAGGCCGCGTAGTCCCAATCTGTGCGAAAATCGAGCAAGAAATTTCGAATCTCGACGAAAAAGACGCACAAGAGTTCCTTCACAGCCTCGGGCTTGAAGAATCAGGTTTAAATCGCCTCATAAAAGAGACCTTCTCAGTACTCGATCTGATCACATTCATTACAACCGGTGAAATCGAAACAAGAGCCTGGACAATCACAAAAGGGACACTTGCCCCCCAAGCTGCTGGGAAAATCCATAGTGACATTGAAAAAGGGTTTATTCGCGCCGAAGTGGTCTCCTTCGATGATATTATGAAATACAAAGGGCGTGTCGGCGCAAAAGAGGCCGGTAAGACACGATCCGAAGGCAAAGAATATGTGGTCAAAGATGGCGACGTAATTCTATTTTATCATAATTAATAGAGATATGCTTTAATGCGAAAATATTTTTGATATTTTTAATCGCATATATATAGGAGGAAAATATGAATATGAAAATTACAGAAGCAGAAACTAGGTTAAATGAGGCTCGTCGTAATCTCGAACAGTATAAATTACGTGTTAAAACTCTAGAAAAGGAATTAAGATATAAGGAGATTTTGTTTAGATGGGTTGCAGACAATAGTTGGCTTGCAGGCATATTCTATACGAGCAGCGAAAAAAACAATCTTTCTAGTGATATTCGTCAACTCAAACGGTACCTTCGTATTGATGCCGTTGTGGCCCGAGTTGGGGGTGAAGAGAACATACGTTACTGGGAACAGAAAGTAGAGGAGGCTAAGAACAACGTACTAGGGGGACATATTGAAAGAGTAGAAGAGGCTGAGAACGATGTGCGACCACTACCTCTTGAAATGTTATGGCCGGATCCGCGCCAAAGTGGCCGATAAGAGATAGTCCCTAAAATAAATCTTTGAGCAATACTTCTTGGGCAACAAGATCTGCACTCCAGAAATTGTTTTTAATTCCCATAGTTGTGATGAACGCAAGAAACAATTCTTTTTTAGTTTTTGTTTTTTCTCTAAATATTTCGATTTTTCGATGCAATTCTTGGGCATATGCCTTGTCAATCGTAAATAGATTTTTGCTATATTTAATTTCGCAAAGCGTGATCACACCGTCTTGGCGATCAAGTAAAAGGTCTATTTGTGTCCCGGTATCTCTCTTTTTTGAAGACACGTATCTCCAATTCCCAACTTCACATGGAGTAGAATCTAATTCCAATGCATGCAAAATTTTTGAAGTGTGTTTTAAACATATATTTTCAAATGTATATCCTGCCCAGGTATTCCATGAACTATTGCGTAAGCAATGTTGCCAATAGTTTGGCTGATGGAACCCTTTTGATGCCACAGGATCAATCCAATGCAGATAAAAACAAGAATATTCATCAATAACACGGAAATGCTGTTCTTTTTTTTTGAATTGATACGGAATAAAACCCTGAATAAATCCTGCAGCCTGAATTTCTTGAATACGTTTGTTAAAACTACCGCCGGAAGACATTTTCATACGAAAAAGCAATTCTTCCCGAGAAATTCCCTCTCGTTTTCTTGCAATTTCACGAATGATTCGAATATTCAGTTCCGGTGCGTCAAAAAGGGATTGAAACAGTCGCTCAAATTCTGTAAATAGAATACCATTTTTTGTAAAACAGATCTCTTGGATATTTTGTTCAGCGGATTTGCCTTTTTGAATATAGTTGAGATAATACGGGACACCTCCCATAACCATATAAAGATCTAAAATGTGTTTATCAGCAAGTCGAACACTGCGAGAAAAAAGGTATTCTTTTGTTTCTTGTCTGCATCCTTAGACTGCCATATTCTCTCTAAGATTTTTTTTCTTTTTTTCTTCCAATCACTGTTGTCATAGGGGGCTCAAAGATTTGGCTGCTTTGGATTTTATCATACGCGGCCAAATCTTTTTGACGCAAGAAGATTTGGCCGTGTATGATTAACCTGGACTTTGTACAATTTCATGACTTCCTCGCTGGCGCTCGTCAGTCATGAGATTGCACAAGAAAATTTTGTTCCCACAATCCTTTTAGCTGCCTGATTCAGGCAGCCTGCAGCACGCGTTTCACGATAACCTCAGCCCACTCGACCATTTCTGGTGTAATATTTTCTAAGGAAGGCCCTTTTTCCCCCTTCCGAGGAATTAAACTTTCTCTCCAAATGATCATGCGTACGGCCCTCAACATATCAGAGAATGTTGGA
>DAIDIM010000192.1 GCA_027459365.1 Chlamydiota bacterium | reverse complement strand
ATACAGTGAATGTTGTGAACTTGTATTTCTTAGGGTCATTGTGAAGTTTCAAGCGCATGGCAAAACAGATATTGGATCGACTCGATGTAATAATGAAGATGTCTGGGTAGCACTTCCTCATCTTGGATTTTTTGCCATTGCTGATGGGATGGGAGGTCACAATGCAGGAGAAATCGCCGCGCAAAAAGCAATCGATTTTCTCGTCTCTAGAGTTGCCACAATCAAAGAGTACGATATTATGGAACTCATCATTGAGCTCCGCTATCTGATTGAAAAGGCAAATCAACATATTTATAGTTTAGGTTCGAGCCTACCAGAGTATCAAGGGATGGGAACAACCCTCTGCTGCCTACTGTGGACATCGAGTGCCATTGTTTACGCACATGTTGGAGATAGCCGGATCTATCGATTACGAGAAAATAAACTCTCCCTTTTGACCCAAGATCACTCTCTCCTTGCAAAATGGTTATCGACTGGAAAGCTAGCAGAAACCTGCGCCACCCCTTTTCCCTATAAACATGTGATTACAAGGTCGATCGGGGGGGCCTCTCGGGCAAATCCCGAAATCGCAGTTGCAACTTACCAAGAGGGAGATCTTTTTTTTCTTTGCACAGATGGCTTAACAGACGCTATCACACTCGAGGAAATGGAAGAGATCTTAGTTCAAGAAAAAAATTTTGAAACGGCAGCCTCTCGATTATTTGAAAAGGCCAAAATTAAAGGGAGCTCTGATAATATGACAATTGTCATGGTGACAAGACCTCTTACGTAATCTCGGTTCTGTCGAATTTTGGGTTCTTTTGAGCCGACTTTTCGACTTTTTTTGAGAGGGGCAATATCAATCACGTATATTGCCCCTCTCAAATAAATCGAAAATCGGCCAAAATAATCCCAAAAGGCGACGAACCCGAGGTTACGTAAGAGGTCTAATGAAAAGAATTTATCTCGATAACAATGCGACAACAGCCCTCGATCTTCTTGTATTCAAAGCCATGCTCGTCGATTTACAGGGGCCTCCTGCTAATCCCTCGAGCGTACACTCGTTTGGCAAGGAGGCAAAAAAGCTTCTTCAAAATGCGCGCAGCTTAGTCGCCTCCTATTTCCAGGCCCGTCCTGAAGAAATTACCTTCACCTCTGGAGGGACAGAAAGTATCAATTTACTCTTACGGGGAATTGGAACAAAAGGTCATATTATTACCTCAAAAATCGAACATTCAAGCACTTATAAAACAGTTCTTGAGCTTGAAAAACAAGGACTTAAAGTCACCTATCTTCCCGTTGGTCCGTGGGGAGCCCCTCTTCCTGAAGATTTAAAATCTGCCATTCGCCCAGACACGATTGCCATAACTTTGAGCGCAGCCAACAATGAAACGGGGGTAAAATTGGATCTTGAAACCTTTGCACAAATCGCCCACGCCCAAAACATCCCCCTCTTTATTGATGCAATTTCATTCCTCGGTAAAGAATCTTTCCATATGCATCCGGGAATTACAGCAGTCGCACTTAGCGGCCATAAATTTCATGCGCCAAAAGGGATTGGCGCCCTTTTTCTCCGCTCATCCCAAAAGCTAATCCCCCAAATTACAGGCGGTGAACAAGAATATCAACACCGGGCCGGAACAGAAAATCTCTCTGGAATCCTCGGCCTTGCAAAAGCATTAGAAATACTTCAATCTGACCAAATCCAAATTACGGATCATCTCAATGATTTACGCCTCCATTTAGAACATGGACTCAAAAAAGAGGTTCCCATCGTTCTCATCAATGGTGAAGGGCCCCGCATATCCAACACATCGAATCTCTGCTTTCCTGGGATCGACGGAGAGACACTCCTCATCCAACTCGATATGGCAGGAATTGCTGTAAGCCATGGCTCTGCATGTGCCTCTGGCGCACTAGAGCCCTCACGAATACTTACCCAGATGGGACTTCCCCCAAAAATGGTGCGCAGCTCACTCCGTTTTTCCATCAGTCGTATGAACACACGCGAAGAGATTGACATCGTCATAGAAAAAACAGCACACATCATCCAAAAACTCTCAATGACAAAGAACAAGTGACCACCCCCTCGCTTAAGGGCAGGAGCTTCTAGGGATGATTTCCAGGTCAATCCGAGGCCAAAATATTTTGTGATGCATTGACATTCATCTCTATCGCAATTTTAAAGACTCCAGTATGTCCAAGTTATCCAAAAATTCTGAGAGACTCGTCATTCTCTTCTCTGTTGCGTATGAATAGGATCCTGCTAACATGCCTATTCCCACTCCAAAACCAACTGGCGAAAGAACGGATGCCCCTAGTGCAGAAGTAATTATAGGAGTAATAGGGCCCACCAGTGCTGTAGGCAGATTGGCTGCTGCATAAGCTGAGATGGTCGTTGCTAATCCACCCAGAGAAGTCAGTAATCCTACTGGCAAAACAGCAACTGTCGCTCCACTAATGACACCAGCCCCTATTGCACTGACAACGGCTGCATCCACCATTTCTTCTTTTTTTGTCGCGATCTTTAATTGATCCGTCGCTTTTATTACTATTCTCTCTTCTTCCTGAATCCTTTTTTCCGTAGTATGGACATGATGATGAAATTTCTTCAGAAACTCTTGAAAAGTTTTATGAATTTTCCGTGCAGCTTTCCCTTCCTCAGTGGTGATACTCTTTTGAATGTAATTCAAACAGTCTAAGAAAACATCCTCCATTCTTTTATGGATTTCTTGATCAAGACTGTCAAAGGAGGCAAACTTACGGAAATCTGCAGTATCTTTTCTGTAATCTTCATATGCAGCTAGCATTTTTTCAACATATCCTTTCATCTCTTTAGTCTTATATACAATTGGAAATTCTTCATGTAATATATACCGAGCGCCTAACAGTGAATATTTTTTTCTAAATTCATCCACTAGTGTAGATCTTATAGAAGAAAAACTACGATAGCCCCATCCGCTGCCGGAGACGATGATCGGGGCCGACCCGGAATTCTTCCTCCGCCACCATATCGACGGCCAGTCCAAGACGCCCGGCTCGACCC
>DAIDIM010000189.1 GCA_027459365.1 Chlamydiota bacterium | reverse complement strand
GACATCTCTGGGGTCGAAGAAAGCTTGCTCCTGCTATAAGTCCAGGGAAAACTGTGGAAGGGACTCTGTTTGGGCTCTTTAGCGCGCTTTGTGCAAGCGTTGGTTTTTACCTGCTGAGTCAATTTTCAATTCTTGAGAATTTCCATATCGGATTGGAGCAAAGTTTAAGTTTGGGAATCATTTTAGGATTGATCGGATCGCTCGGCGACCTATCGGAATCTTTACTAAAAAGGGATGCAAATAAAAAAGACAGTAATCGATTACCTGGATTTGGCGGTATTTTAGATATGGTCGATTCACTCTTATTTAATGCCCCAATAATTTATATCTATTTGAAAATGTTATGATTATTACGATTGATGGTCCTTCAGGTACTGGAAAATCTACAGTTGCGCGAGAAGTCGCTGCAAGACTGCAATTTACGTTCTTTGACACAGGAGCCATGTATCGCTCCTTTGCTTGGAAAATTGTTCATGATGGAATTGATCCAGCAAATCAGGAAAAAGTTATTGACGCCCTCTCCTCATTTCATTTTGAAATCAGCTTTGATCAAGAAAGAGCTTATTTTGTAAATGATCGAGAGGTCACCGAAGAGATTCGGACACGAGAAATCTCGATGATTGCATCGCAAATTGCGACCTACCCAGAAGTGCGCAATCACATGGTCAAACTGCAAAGAAAATTCGGGCGCAGTTGTCATGCAGTATTTGAAGGCAGGGACATGGGAACAATTGTATTTCCCGATGCCGACTTAAAAATTTTTCTCACTGCAAAACCTACTGTTCGGGCTGAGAGACGATACAAGGAGCTCATCAATAAATATCCGGATAATGAACCGCTTGCAATCCATCAAATTCAAGAAGAGCTTAATTTACGCGATAAAAATGATACGACCCGCTCTATTTCTCCCTTAAAAGCGGCGCCTGATGCAATTGTTATTGATACATCGGATTCTACAATTGATGAAGTGGTAGAAAAGATCATCCGTTTAAAACCCAAGACTCAGAGCCGTTTTTCGACGATGAAATTTATCTATTGGCTCGTCTATTCATTGGCTAGAGGCTTTTTTAAACTTTTTTATCGTCTAAAAATTTATGGAGAAAAGCATATTCAAAAGGGAGCAGGTCTCCTGATTGCCAATCACACCTCCTTCTACGATCCTCCGATCTTGTCCATTTCCTGTAATGAAGAGGTCCATTTTCTTGCGCGCGAATCTCTCTTTAAAGTGCCCTTGCTTGGAAAACTCATCCGAGCACTCAATACACATCCTGTGACAAGAGAATCTGCAGATATCAATGCGCTTCGTCAAATGATTCGTCTTCTATCTGAAGATAAAAAACTCATTATTTTTCCTGAAGGGGCCCGATCTAAAACAGGGAAACTGCACCATTTCAAACCTGGCTTTTCATTTATAGCAAAAAAGACAAAAGCGACCATTTACCCAGCTTTTATTGAAGGCGCTTATGAAGCATGGCCATCGAATAAAAAATTCCCTTCCCTTTTTGGCAAAGTGACCTGCGTTTTCGGCTCACCGATTCTTTGGGAAGAATTCGAGCACCTTCCCAAGGACGAAATTGAAAAGCACGTCATCGAACGATGTATGCATGCAATTGAAGATTTAAAACTATGGTTGGAGAAAGGTGCTCAAGGAATGCCGCCATGAAGTTCAATGATGCTCACTGTATTGGAAGTATAATTTGTGACGCAGGCCCAATCGCCATTTGGTGAAATGACAATGGAGCCAGGAGAAAAGCCAACTTGTATGGTTTTCGGTAACACTAGATTGTTCTGAAGATCGATCATCCTAACGGTCCCTTGACTTGCAGTTAAATTTGTATAATGGGGCCCTTTATAAACGGTATTATAATTAGTTATATAGCAAACAGCACCATTAGGTGAAATTGCAAGTCCTGAAGGTTGTGATCCAACAGAAAGTGTTTTGATGACCGCATTACGCTTTATGTCAATAACGCTTACAGTGGTTCCAACAGGAGCAAAGTTATTGCTTCCAAAATTTGTAACATAAGCATATTTCCCATTGGGAGTGATGGCAATTGTAAACGGACCAGAAAACCCGGTGATGGTTTTGGGCAATACTGTATGATCACTTGTTCTTATGATACGAAGGATCCCAGCGCCGATTTCGCCATTGACATCACATGTGACATAAACATATTTCCCATCTGGAGTGATTGCCATGCTACTCGGAGCTCTGTCTACAACAATTGGTTCTCCAATAATTTCGTTTGTTTGTAAATCAACAACTCTGACAGCTGTTGCTTTTTCACTTTCAACACCTTCGGCACGTCCATAATTATTTACATAGGCGTAATTCCCGTCAGGCGTAATCACAATCCCCGCTGGACCATCGAAACCGTTAATTGTACCAATCACATGATTGGTCGTTGTATCTATGATACTCAATGTGGTGCTTCCACTATTGGCTACATAAGCTCTTGTCCCATCTGGATGAATCGCGATTCTATAAGGCGCTTTAAAGCTCGCATCCCGAATTGTGAGTTCCAAAGACTTATTTGCTAAATTCAATACACTAACAGAATCTTCACCTGCCGTTGAATCTTGGTTGGAGTTGGCAATATAGGCAAAGGAACTATCCGGAGTAATCGCGATCCCTTCAGGGTTTTTGCCCACAGCAATTGTAGCAACGACCTTATTGTTTTCAGACCATAATGAAGTAATGATGAGCGTGAAAAAAAACGCCCATTTTTTGAACATTTGCATTTCACGATAAATATCAAAAACCAAATTAAGGCGAAATCTTTTTTCTTATAAGTTTGATGCGAACGGATAGAGCCATTCTCGGTGTGAATTCTCCGAGGAGATTTGGGATATTTTCGAACGAGTTTACCCTATTTTCGCAAAGCTGATATCTTACTAAGTTATATGGCTTTGCGAAGAATGGCGGTAAAATCGTCGAAAAGATTCCCGAATATCGTCGAAGAGGCACATCGGGAATGGCTCAGATATGTCCAAGGTTTACATTTTTGGATAGGTTGGTGTATACAATAAGGTAACAAAGGAGTTTCTCTTTTGAAAATTTCTTTAATGATTAACTATTTTGTCTCCCTATTTATGCTGTGCAGTCCACTCACTGCAATTCCTGTTTTTTTAAATTTGACACAGGGAAAACCAAAGGAAGTTCGAAATAAAATTGCGATGATTCTCGGAATCAGCGTCGGTTTGATTTTGGTAGCGGGAACTTGGGGTGGAGGAACATTGCTAAAAATATTAGGAATCCGGATTGCTGCATTTCAATGCGCAGGCGGCATTATTGTGTTTTTACTCGGGCTTTCGATGTTGAATGCACAAATATCTCCAATGAGACAAACAGAAGATGATCGAGCGAGAAGTGTGATTCCAATTGTACCTCTTGCAATTCCTGTAATGGCGGGACCGGGAGCGTTAAGTGCAACAATTGTTGCTGCCGATACCTATTCAACATTTTCTGATTGGGTCATTTTATCGATTTGTGGAGCAGGGGTCGGATTTGTCTCGGCGCTTGTACTCTATTTTGGAATGCAGCTGGAAAGAAAATTGGGCCCTTCAGGATTAAATATTGTGACTCGAATTGGAGGTCTTATCCTGGCGGCACTTGCAGTGGAGATTTTTGTTCAGGGAATTGAAAAATTATTTTTAAGCGGGGTTTTATGAAGAATTTAAAAGATGCTGATTTCTCAAAAGAGATTTCAAAAGGTGTAGTTTTAGTCGATTTTTATGCAAATTGGTGCGGCCCGTGTCGGATGCTTGCTCCCATCTTAGAGCAGGTGGAAAAAGAGATTCAAGGAAAAGCAAATATTGCAAAAGTGGATATTGATACTGAACAAAATACAGCTTCTCAGTTTCAAATCACATCTGTACCTACTATGATTCTTTTCAAAGACGGTCAAGAGAAAAAACGGATCGTAGGACTAAAAGATGCGAAGAACATTATCGATATGATTCTCTCTGAGACCAAATGAGATTCTTAGCATTTACTGTTGTCTTATTGATTGCAACAGGTGTTTTCCTCCATTTGAAAATAGATATTCCCTATTTAAGTTGGGTCGGAAAACTTCCAGGTGATATTGTCGTTCGAAAAAACGGTGCGGTCATCTATTTTCCGATCGCAAGTTCAGTTTTGACAAGCGGAGTGCTCTCTTTACTCATATTTGCCCTGTTTAAACCGGAGAAATGAGTTTGGCGTAATGCCTCATACAGCACAATGTTGGCACTATTTGCAAGATTTAAACAGCGCGCTTTCGAATTCATCGGAATCGTATAAAAATATTCAGGCCACCTTTCAAAGAAGCAGGGCGGTAATCCTGTCGTTTCCGATCCAAAAATGAGTAAAGAGTCGCAAGTAAAGGAAGCTTCAGTGTAGACTTTTGACGCATGACTTGAAAAAAAGAAAAAAGGGAGGCCGCTTTCTTGAAGAAACTTAGAAAGATCATCAATCTCAATCAATTCAATCTCATTCCAATAATCGAGGCCTGCTCTTTTCAGATGACGAGAGGCAGTGCTAAAGCCAAAGGGGCGAACAAGAACAAGAGCGGTATTTGTCGCAGAGCATGTGCGGACAAGATTTCCTGTATTTTGTGGAATTTGCGGTTGATACAAAATAATTTTCATTGTTACGAATCAAGTAAATATGCAATATAGTTTAGCAACAATAGTTAATTTTTGTACAAATGAGAGTCGATTTATACAAACTTGTTTGGATCAAGCTCTCCAATTCTCATCACAGGTGATTGTTCCTGTATGTGATCATTTCTTTGATGGCACACCGGAAAATAGAGATCTTCTAGAAAAAATTTATCAAGCATTTCCAAAATGTCTTTTTATTGAGTATCCATTTATTCCGCATAAGATTCCAAAAAAAGTTTTTCAACGGGTTCGTCCCGCTTGTTTTTGGCCTAGTTTTTCTCGAATGATTGCATTTGAGTTTGTTGAAAAAACATTGGATCATATTTTATTCCTCGATGTCGATGAAATTCCTGACGCATCTAAGTTTACAGAATGGCTTAAGTTTAGCGATTATCATGGGCATACTGTCATTAAATTGGCCAATTATTGGTATTTTCGTGAAGCATGTTATCAAGCAAATCCTTGGGAAGATTCCATTGTTTTTGCTCAAAGAAGAACCTTGGAATCGCATATTTTGTTAAATCAAGAAGAGAGGAATGCCATCTACGACTCTTTGCCTGGCCCAAAAAGGAGAATGGGCCCCCACGGCGCAGGCGCCGCCGTCGAGAATCGCCGCGATCCGCCCGCCGAGGGA
>DAIDIM010000069.1 GCA_027459365.1 Chlamydiota bacterium | reverse complement strand
CAACATGTGCCATTAAAGGTTTTATTTTTGCAGCACTTTTAGTCACTGTATGTTGCTATAAAGGGATGAAAACAAAAGGGGGCGCTGCAGGCGTTGGAAAAGCAACAACCCAATGCGTTGTGACAAGCTATATTCTGATTTTGATTTCCGATTTCTTCCTGACAATGGGATTGAACATGATTTACCAACAAATACGCTACAACTCATGATAAGAGTACGCAATTTATATAAACGCTACGGAAATACCTCTGTTTTAAAAGGGCTTAACCTGGATGTCAACCAAGGGGAGATATTGGTCATTTTAGGGAGATCTGGCGTTGGGAAAAGTGTTTTACTGCGTCAGATCATTGGCATTGAAAAGCCAGATAGCGGCAGTATCGAGGTCAATGGGGTAGATATCACACAATGCAGTAAAAATGATGTCTATAAAGCTGTCAGAAACATGGGGATGCTTTTTCAAGGGGCTGCACTCTTTGATTCGATGAATATCGAACAAAATACCGCCTTTTATTTGCGGCAACATAACGATCCCCTTACAAAAAAACCCTTTGAAGATCCTGTCATCCAAAAAAAAGTCAAGGAGGCCCTTGCAACTGTCGGTTTACAAGGCACTGAGCACAAGATGCCATCCGATCTTTCTGGAGGGATGCGCAAAAGAGCCGGACTTGCACGCCTTTTAGTGTATCGGCCCTCTATTCTCCTGTATGACGAACCCACAACAGGGCTAGATCCCGTCACTGCGCAACAGATTAACGAACTCATTGTACAAACGCAAAAAGAGCTCAAAGGGACAAGCATTGTTGTCACCCACGACATCCACTCTGCCTTTTTTATGGCCGATCGACTCGCTTTGCATAAAGATGGGAAGATTGCACATGTTGCAGATACTAAAACATTTATGAATTTTAACGATCCGATGATCCGTTATTTAAAAGAGAATTATACTCTGACCGGTTCAAAAATATGAATTTCGGCTAGCGTGAAAGCTGTCCAAAATTGACGATCGCAAATGACCTTATATTGACTTAATATTAGGTCATTTGCGATCGTCAATTTTGGACGTTTTGACGCGGCCCATATTCATATTTTTGGACCGGTCGGAGTAAAAAGTGAGCAATAGAAAAGAATGAACGATAGAACAAAGAATGTAATGATCGGCCTTTTTGTAATGACAGCTGTCTTACTAATCGTAGGATCGATCCTCTTCCTTGATCCAAAAATTGGAGATGGGAAAAAAACATTGCTCGTCCGTTTTTCAAATATTGCCGGAATCAATCATGGAACACGGGTCACATTTGCCGGAAAGCCGGTGGGTGAAATTGCCTCCATCAAAGAGATTGACAATGCACGGGAAACATCTCTAGACGAACATGGAAAAGTCTATTTTTATCTCCTAACACTCAAAATTGATTCCAAGGTCAAAGTCTATAGCTCAGATGATATCGCGATTCGGACAACGGGGCTCATGGGAGAAAAATCGATTGCTATTTTACCAAAAAATCCGACTCCCGGAAATACGGCCCATCTGATCACCGATCAGATCATGACTGCCAATTCTGCAGATGCCCTCGAAAATACGATGATTCAGATTGCAAAGGCTTCCCAAAAAATGGATACCTCACTCACACACATTGATGAATGGTTTGTCAGTAATCAAAACTCTCTTTCTCAATCCATTCAATCTTTGAATCAATTTTTGGATCAAGGACACGCCCTTGTTGCAAGCGTCGATCAATCAGGTCTTGTCCAATCGGTCACCCATGCATCGCACAAACTCAATGACAACCTCGAGCTCTTCCGTTCTGGCCTAGAAGATGATCGGATCCTTCAAAGAATTGCATATCTCGCACAATCTCTCACACAAGTAGCCGATTCCTTCAATACAGATGGGGCGCTCGCCTTACAAAATATCCATCAGATTACTCAAGATATTGCCAGCGGCACTGGCACTGTAGGTAAACTGATTAACGGAGAAGATCTCTACTTAAGACTTGGTTCCCTCCTCAGCAAAGGAGAGACCCTGATGAATGATATCAACCATTATGGGCTCTTATTCCAATACGATAAACATTGGCAACGGAGCCGCACTAAAAGGGCCAACCAACTCAAATCTCTTGAATCTCCCCGGGAATTCCGCACCTATTTCGAAGGAGAGGTGGACAATATCACAACCTCTTTAGGAAGGCTGACAGAACTTCTCGATAGAGCTGGACATGAACGGAAAAAAATTGTTGAAAACGAACAATTCAAAAACCAATTTGGATTGCTCTTAAGATCTGTGCAAAGCTTATCAGAATCGTTAAAGCTTTATAATGAAGGACTTGCATATGATTAGAGGGTAGGCTAAAAAAAATTTGATAAAAAAAGAGGGAATCCTGTAGTCTATGAAGACTTTTTAAAAAACAGGAGTAAAGTTATGACAATTTGTGGAATAAATACAAACGACCGTAATGTAAAAATAGCAGGAATGATCGGAGGAGCTGTCGCTATTGGGCATGCGGGCAAAACATTATACGATCACAATAAAGTACAAAAAACAGCTCAAGCAATGTTTAATGCAGCACCAACACAACAAGCAAAAGATGCAGTACTAATCCCAACACTCACTTTAGGACAAAAGGTTACAATTGTTGCAGAACTTGTTGGAGGAATTGCTTTATTTGCCCATGGATTAAAATCTAAATCGTAAGTTTTATCTGTGATCTCTACTTGTAGAGATCACAGCTGTTTTTTCTTAAGGGGTTATCAACCCCTTAAACAGACCACTCTATTTTAAAAGCTTTGGACCCACACACCCAAGTTTCTAAGGCAGAGACCGATCTTAAAAACTGCTCTGGGTCTGATGCCCTTTCTCGAATGCTCAATGCTCTCCAATAAAAAAGAAACCGGATAAAGTCGAGATTTTCTTGTGAGAGAAGATCTCCTTCATATGCTTTCAAAAAGCCATAGAATAGACCCGTTGCATAAGCCCCTGTGTCGACCGAATCTTTACTTGTAAAACTCATGGTGGATGGACTGAATTTCTCAATCGCCTTAAGCGTCAAAAGTTGATAGAAAATTTCGATAAAATCTTCTCTCATTTGTCGACTGAGTATCTCTTTGCTATCGAATATATCTTTGTGCAATTTCGCAAACGTATGGTCACAAAAATCGAGGAGCTCCTCTTTTGGCCAAGATGGGGGAAAATAAAACCCATTTTCTTTTCCATTTGTGATTTGCAATTTAAACTCATTCATGAATGCAGCGGCATTTTCTAAGTGATTAAATGCGTTTCGTTGATGATAAAAGTCGGTATCTTTTGGAAGTGTAATGACTGTAAGTGCATCCTTAAAATTGGGATTTTTTTGCAAATCTTCCATCGCCGTACTGCGAGAAGTTTCTCTCCAAGAAAGACGATCTTGCATGTTGATGAGAAGATGACTTTTCCCAACGCTTGTTAGATAGCGCAAAAATGCCCGGAACTCATCCAAAATTTCGACACGGTGGATCATCGGCTGTCTGATCGGCGCTGCAAAAGAGAGGATGTCGATCTCTTTTTTCCCTTTTTGCAAGCTATAGAATTTTTGCGGAAGATTGCCCTGCATCCATGGATCAAAGGGAACTGTTGCCCCTTCCTCTTGCTCTTGGCGAATGGTCTCCAAGATTTTCATCATCGGACCACTTGGAAAACGGTGGAGGAGCGTTCGAAATTTTTCATCGTCAAAGATGAGGCGCGACCAGGGATTATTGCCCATTTCGGGCTGCACAACCGTATCTCCACCTCTCCGAATCGTTCGATGAATCAGACCGATGGCCTCCTGTTTTACGCCACACGGGCGAGTGATCATTGAAAAACAGAGCTTTTCGATCAAACGGAGACAAACATGGGCTATCTGCTCATCCGTTGGATAGGTAATCCATTTCACATACTCATCACTTTTCATCGTTGTGCGCAAGAAAAGGTGAAAATCGTTAAGATAGTGGGTACAGGTTTTTCCAACCGTTCTTTGAATCAGGTGACGGATATTCCCTGCCATAAAAAGGGCGATCAGCGTTTGACTCAACATTTTCACTGTTTGCATTTCAAATGCCGATTTTGCCACTTTATAGAAATGGGCGATCTCTTCTTCACATTCTTTTAACATCCAAATCGCTGCAGCCTGAATATCTCGATCTAAAATCGATTTCACTTTGAGAAATGGATCTTCTTCAAAAGAACCTAATTTAATGTCAAAATCGACCGTAAGCTTGATGTTGCGCAATAATTTTTCATTTAAGTAAGGAGTCCCCTCTTCATTGGCAATATAAAAAAGTTCGTATTCCTTATCCCTTAAAAGTGCTTCAAAATCTTGCAGCTCTGTACCTGTTGCAACTAATAATGAATTCTTGTCTAACCACTCCTGTTCCCATGCCTGGCTCCCCTCTATGCCACCGATAAATCTTTTTGCAAATCGTTCACTATAAAATCTTTGCAGCGCGCGATACGGAGCTCTTTGCTCTATTTTTTCAGTCATTGGATGATTAAATCGAAATTCGAGATAGGCATTCATTTTTTGGGCCGACTCACCAACGATTGCCATCATTGCAGAAATTCCATCGCGACTTTTTTCACTTCTCCAGTCCATGCCAGGATTTTCAGAAAGACTCATCAGATGCTCATGAATAGAGGTGTAGGTTAGATCGAGCACTTTTAAAATGGGGTCAAGCCCCTCACCACTAATCCAGCGCACATCATCGGTATCGATCTCATCTTTGTTGGTGACAAGGCGCCTATCGTAAATGATCCCAATGGGTG
>DAIDIM010000173.1 GCA_027459365.1 Chlamydiota bacterium | reverse complement strand
ATCATTATTGCCTTCGCATTTTCTAAGAAGTGGTGTCAAAGTGCTTGCCTTTTTTTGATACCAAAGAGGGAAAAAAAATGGATAAACGTAGTTCTGATGTTGAACAACAAGGCACTTTTGTACTCTGACGTATTCTGCGGATGGTGCTTTTTTGTATATAAAGCCAGTTTGATCCACACTTTCCCCATTTGTTGCAGCTAATTTTTTACGTGAATAAAATTATCCTACAATTATTGTTTAATATTAATTGCGCAGAATAAATGAAAAGAAGAATTAAAACGCTTACTTTTTTCACGGAAGAATTCGTTTGGAAAGGTGCCAAAAGCATTCCACGAAGGTTGAGCAGCTTTAAAAGCAAGAGTTCCAAATGCTCGTCAATTAATCCATGATACAAGTAAGTACCCAAAAGTCCAAGCTTTCTCATATATGTCATAGGCTTGGTTTTTTTAGATCCAGATTTGAGATGAAAATTAATTCTATGCCATCGAGCTGGTAATTGCAAGTATTGATATCTTGTCTGAATGATTGATATCTCCTTGGTGCCCATGAGGCTGTTAATGTACTCAAACAGAACTTTCATAAGTCCCAGATCAATCAGATGATCTATGTCCGGGAAACACTGGACATGTGGGTCAAAATCAACCCCTTGCAGCGGACAGTCTATGATCCGGATTCCGCATTCTTTCTGTAATTGCTTTTGCTTTGTTTGAGAAAATTTGCGTGATAAGCTTTCTCTCATATTAGATACAATGACGTCTGTTTGCTGTCGTCTTCTAGTTTGAGAATGATCGAGAATTATTGAAGAAAATTTCGCCCTTTCTGCTTTATTTGCCCAGCATAGTCGGCAATTTTGATTGGCGTTTACGCCTAAGTGCCTGCTGATATCACAAGCTTGAGGATGGTCCGATACCACGCACGAAATCAAGCCTTTAACAAGGACTTTGTTTACTTTTTCTTCTTCTTCATATTCGTTAAAAAATACACCTTTCTGCATTTTAATAAGATCTGCTCGCAATGGTTCTATTGCACTGCACAGGCTAACGTGAGGAGGTACAAGCATAAGGGTGTTGACATTTCGCTGACAGTGTTTGAAGCGACGTTGAATGTTGGAAAAACTTACATAAACTCCAGTAACAGAGCGATTTCGTGTAGTGCAAGCTCCGAAAGAATCAATGAAGAGCTCAATCCAGAACAGGGGTTTCCCTATTTTATGCATTATTTGTTTATTTAGAAGTGAAAAAAAAAAT
This sequence comes from Chlamydiota bacterium, assembly GCA_027459365.1. Taxonomy (GTDB): domain Bacteria; phylum Chlamydiota; class Chlamydiia; order Chlamydiales; family SM23-39; genus DAIDHZ01. The sequence continues at coordinate 2,348 of DAIDIM010000173.1, read as the reverse complement.
CAAAACATGCAAGATAAAAAACAAATTGCTAAGATTTATATAGGAAACTTATGGCGTAATAATTACGCAAATATTGCAGGGCAACTAGCATCAAGAATATGTAATTAAGTAGTATCGTAATAATAAAAGTAAAGTACCATGTATTACGTATTCATTGCAGAATATAGTCGGTACTATTTGGTATGGTTTTAACTGCCCGTCTTCGAAAATAAAACTACAGGTGTAATCGTGCGGCAACTCATCTTGACCCACTGGAATAACTGAAATCTTGCGATATATGTGGCTTGGATAGAACGAAGAGCTTTCGTTTAAACAAATAATCTCATTTAATTGGTGTTCGCGCAACAAATGACGATGCTTGATGTTAAAATATTTAGCCTTCATATACTTTCGTGCTCGAAACGCTAGTGTTGGGTGTAGACCTGTATTTGTTTCATAAAAAATGCTCTCGATTCTGTAAATGCATCTTTGGTCCTTAGTTGTTTCCACGAAATCCCCAACGAGGTATTCATTTTTCTTGTGAATGAAGCTTAAGTTTCTTGAATATCTCAAGTGATTTTTAACGAAAGGAGAAGATTTGAATTCGTAAACTTGGTCGCTTTCATCACTACCAAACAGAAATAAAGAGGAACCGTCGCCTACGTCTCTACAAGTATATTATCCAAATTTATTTTGCAATAATCAATTCATAAATAAAAAATGAAAAGGGAAAATATTAACATGTGGCATGATTAATATTTTCATCAATAGGTACAAATAGTTCTTTATAATGCAGTGTACTTACTTAAAGAATGGGTTCGCTATGTGCCGCTGAACGATGTCAAGAAGGCTTATGTAACACACAAAAATGGGTTTACTTATAGAGACAACATTGTTGGAATTGAAGTCTGTTTTAGATAGGCTTTTCTTCTTGTTTCGTTTTGTGTCTGGGACCGTCTGCGTCAATTGGGTCGTTCCTATTATATATGAAAAAAAATGGATATTAAGAAAAATACTAGATAGACCAAATTTAAAATGTTATCAGTTTCAACCCTTATTACGTAATATATGGCGTTATATTGTAATATATGGTGCAATAATATTTTTTTGTATTATTTCATATGGACAAGACAAAACAGGATAAAAATATTGTAATTTTACGGAGTTGAATTGTGGGCATTTTGCTGCGCATATGATCAAAGAAGTAAAGTGATTTGGGCAAGTTTGTGACTTTAAATCCCGGGGTATGAAGAATTTCCAAGAGTAATTTCATTTTTCTTGTGCTTATTCGAGGATTTAGGTTGCACCAGGTGTAAAGAAGAGCGCTCTCGAGATTTGGAAATGGGAAATATTCCCATCTTGCAGCATCACCGAATCTTTGATCGTCCTCTATATAGTGTTCTTGCATCTCATCGTCGTTTTCCTCAAAAGAATTCTCTTCTTCATCGCTAGATTTTTCTTCTCTCTGCTTTCAGAGTCCGAAGAAATAGCTGAATTAGAATCACCATCTTCTGAACTCTCTCCAGACAGTTTGTCGTCTGAACTTTGCTGCTCATCGTCCCTTTCTTCAACATTATCATTATTATTGTTATTGATCAATCTTCGCCTTTTATTTCTTGTTAATAATTTCAACGGGCTGTATACGCAAGCATTTTGATGTTTCTTCAACGAGCAATTGTGCAAGTACGTGTTACCGCAGCTGCAAGTACGGCATAAATTCTTTCCATCCATGACCACAAACTTGAGCCTTGCACCAGGTGGTAGATGAAGCTTGCTTTGTTCTCAAAACTTTTTTTTCCAAGAACTTTCCAACAAAGTCGGAAAAATCGAACATTATTCGAAATATATGACGAATCCCCTTTAAACAAAACCGGGAAAATCCGCAAAAAAAAAACCAAAACAAACAAACAAAAACCAACCACCACCCTACGTACCTAGAGGTCCTGCGCCTTCTGTTGTCTGTGTCCCTCTGTCTCTGTGCCTCTGTGCCTCTGTGCCTCTCTCTGTGCCTCTGTCTGTCTCTTTCTCTGTCTCTATTTCTCTGTCTCTGTCTCTGTCTCTCCTGCCTCAAAAAAGCTAAAGCCCTGCCTTTTATTCATTGTTTATAGCTCTTGCATCAACTAGGCTCAAGATCTCATTTTTTTACTGCTTCTCCCTCTCTCCTGATCAACAAGCTCCTCCATTTTGTTCGTGCACTCTCTCCACCTAAACAAAGGTTAAGCCCTGCCTTTTATTCATTGTTTATAGTTCTTGCATCAACTAGACTCAAGCTCTCATTTTGTTACTGCTTCCCCCTCTCTCGTGATCAATAAGCTCCTCCATTTTCTTCGTGCACTTTCTCCTGCCTTAAGAAAGCTAAAGCCCCTCCT
>DAIDIM010000152.1 GCA_027459365.1 Chlamydiota bacterium | reverse complement strand
GGAGGCGTCCGATGATTTTATTATTTTTTTGCGAGTTAATAGCAGCAACGTCCCTATTGACGAGTAAAAAAATAATAAAAGCGCGGACGCTCTCACCGGAGATGCCATCAAAAAATGTACAAAGTCGAGATAATCCATTATTTCACTGCATATTTTTTAGTTTGACTTTGTTTCCGATTTATACTTTTCGCTTATCCAAAACTCCGTTGCATAAATATTGCTCTCTGCTTTACGATTGGATATGGGCGCACGTGGTAACTGGAAACTTACTTTCGCCCAAGTGATCATGATGATAAAAATATTCGTGCTTTTTTCTTTAACGTTCCTCCCGTTGATTGCACAGGAGGAACCAAAGTCTGACAATACTGGCTATACGATTAATTATAATACTGTCTCTATAATTGAATATATTCGTTTTGCTAGCAGAATCTGTAATGTCAATTTCATTTATGATGTTGCGGATTTAAATTTTTCTGTTTCTGTTTTATCAGATGTTCCAATAACACCTGAAAATGTGATGGGAACACTTGTGCAGGTTCTTCGGATTCATGGACTACGCATTCTTGAACAAGATAACAATTTAGTGATTCATAAATCGGCTGATGTCAATCAAATTGCGACGCTGACAATGGGGAAAAAAGAGGATGAAAAAGCACCTATTGTCACCCGTGTCTTTCGCGTTGCGAATGTAAAACCAGATTCTCTTGCCGCGATCATCCGTCCAATGATCTCGTCAACAGCGCTGTTGGAAGTATCGCCAGAAACAAGACAGTTGATCATGACCGACGTGACAACCAATGTCACTAAAGTTGCGAGTTTGATTGAAATTTTAGATACACCTCACGCTTTATTAGATATTCAAAGCTATGAACCATCCAATAATCAAATCGATTTTCTAATTGAGACGGCCAATCAAATCATGGCTCCAATGGTGCAAGGAAATCCATTTATTTTAGTTCCGCAACCGTTGGCTGGCTCTATTTTCGTTGTGTCGACTCCAGAACTTGTTACACGGACCATCTCGGTTTTAAAAACGCTCGATTCGCCACCCAAAGAAGATCACAATAAACAGAAGCGTATCAATCCTGATAACATGTTGATTTATACTGCAATCAACCGTCCCGGAGGAGAACTTTTAAATGCGCTTCACTCGATAGAGACAAATATTTCAAAGGCAGGTGTTAGCGAAGGGGATTTGAAAGAGACGATCCATTCAGGAAAGTTTATTCCGCAAACAAATGCACTGATGTTTGTCGGCTCTGTCTATTCCATTGCAAAGGTGAAGGAATTTCTAACAGCCTTAGATACTTCAGCTAAGTTTGGGGAAGATTCTTTTTTCATTTATAAACCGACTTCTAGAGATGCACAAGATCTGGAAAAAGCGATTTTGGAAATTGGTCTCAATTTGAAAGAAGGAAAAGAACCGAATCGAGCGCTTGTTGAAACGATTGAAAATGCAAAAGTCAACCCGTTAACAAATACCCTTCTTTTTACAGGAGATCCTTCCACTTTCCCAAGTATTCGTGAAATGCTCATTTCAATGGATGCACAAGGGACTGGGAATAACAAAGAAGCTAGAAATAATTTCTTTATTTATAAAATACAAAACGCCCCTTACGGGTCGATTGCTTCTGCTTTAAAGTATTTTGCAGACAATATTGATAAAACTAATACCTCAGACGCGGGTTTGATTTCCGCTATTCGGAGTATGAAATATATTCCTGAAAATAATTCGATCCTCTTTACTGGCCCAGACAACTCACTCAAAAGATTAGAAGATCTCGTCCCCTCATTTGATATTCCTGAAATGAAAACGGTTGTGCAAGGACCCGGTTATTACATTTATAAACTGCAAAATACCACGGCCAATGTCATCGAAGAAGATCTCTATAATTTAGTAAAAAGTTTAAAAGCAGCAGGAATAAATAATCCAAAGCTTATCCAAGTGATTGAAAATATGCGCCATGTGAAAGAGACGAACTCTTTTCTTTTAACAGGCGATCCTACAGCCATTGAAGAGGCGAAGAATCTTTTGGCAGAATACGATTATCCAAGAGCGGTAGTGACGAAATCAGCGCAGAGCAATTTTCTGATGATCAAGCCGCAACATGCTACACCTCAACAACTTGAGAAATCAATTCGGGAAGTCGCTACGAATCTAAAAAACGCCAATTTGGCAGATCCGAATTTACTCACTGCCATCGACTCAATTAAATATATAGATGCGACAAACTCTCTCCTCTTTACAGGAACTCCAGATGCTCTAACGAAGCTTCAAACGTTAGTTAAGGATCTTGACGTTCCCGGGCCATCAACTGTCGCCATTCAGCATGTCGGTAAAATTTCATTCCTTCTGTATAAAATTAAAAACGGAACAAGCACACAGGCGCTTTCCCTCATCAAATCATTGGCTAATGACTTGAAAAAGTCGGGCGCATCAGAAAAAGATTTTATCAATGCTCTACAATCAGCAAAATACATCAAAGAGTCGAACTCTATCCTTTTTACGGGCCCTGAATCGGCTCTTGAAAAAATAGAAAAATTTGCATCGCAGTTTGATTTGATCGACATTTGTAATCCAAGATCTCCAATCGATGAATGCCCCGTATTGGCAACCAATTTCTTTGTCTATAAACCAGTTGCCTTAGCAGGGCCTGATTTAGAGACGATCACAAATGATTTTGCAGAAAACTTAAAATTAAGCGGCCTTTCTGATCCAGAACTCTTCACCGCGATAAAATCGATGCGTTGGGTAGAGCAATCGCAGTCGCTCATTTTTACAGGAACTCCAAGGGCGCTCGAGCAGGTTAAACAACTGGTGATCTCTTTTGACGTACCTGGAAATCTACCTGTCGGAAATCTGCCGTTTGAACCGTCGATTCAAGGGATCGACAACACAAACTTCCTTGTCTATAAATTGCAGTATCATAAAGGCGATGAAATCCAAACTGCTTTAAAACAAATTGGGAAAGATTTAGTCGTCAGCGCAGCTCCTGTCAATGTCAATCTCCTCAATGCGATCAATTCGATTCAGTGGATTCAAATCACAAATTCACTCCTATGTTCAGGCGATCAACAAACATTGAGCCGCCTTCGCGACCTCATTAAAAGCCTGGATATCCCCTTAAAACAGGTATTCATTGAGATGCTTGTAATTGAGACAAATCTTCTCAACGCATTGGAATTTGGCCTTGAGTGGGGTGGAAAATACAAATATCGGGATAAGTTTCAGGGAAGCATTAATAATATTATTCCTCCGGTCGGTGGAAATTGTCAAGTTCCAGAGTTACTCAATACCCTAAATAACTTGAATCCGACTACTTTGACCACGACTAATAATACATTGACTAATCAAATGCCGTTTGGTTGCGGATTTGATCTCGGAATCATTGGACAAATCATTAAACATAATGGTCAGACATTCTTAACTCTAGGATCCTTACTCACTGCAATCCAAAATGATGATGAAACCTCAGTCATTGTCACCCCAAAAATCATCACACAAGATGGCAGACCTGCAAATTTCTTCTCCGGCAGCAATGTCCCTTTCGTCGGCTCTTTTGTCAATACGAACGGACAAAATACAGTGCAGACATCCAATATCGAGTATCGTGATATTGGTCTCAACTTAACAATTACCCCCATCATTGGGAATTCAGATGTGATCACCCTCGATATCGAACTGGATCGATCACAAACAATCTCAAGCCTGAATGGCGCTGCTTTGAATTTCAGCAATACCTCAGCAAACGGGATCATCACAAGCAAGACCCGCATGCAAACAACCGTCAATGTGCCGGACAAGAGCTTTTTGATTTTGAGCGGATTTATCAATAATTCGAATGTGAAATCAAGCTCCGGCATCCCCTGTCTCGGGGGCCTTCCTCTTATTGGCGCTGCGTTCTCTAAAGATAATAATACGATGAATAATCAAAATATTGTGATCTTCTTACGACCTCATATCATCAACTCTTCTGAAGACTTACGCCGTTTGACGGAAAGTCAAGAAGATGCCTTTAGAGATCAACAAGGAACACCATTCCTTTTGCATCAGTTTGATGAAGGGATGGAGCTCATTAAATGCGTCGACGATGATTGAGAGCAACAAACTCAAAATAAGAACATGCATTCTTATCCTCCTTTTATTTTTCTGCTCAGCCTGTTACCGGGTACAAGACTGTATCGAGCCGCGGATCAATTATCAGCTGCAAGATCAATACTTTGACACCCTTTCAAGCGCCTTTTCTCCCCTCTCACCCCAAGAAAGGGCTACCGATTGGGGTCGCGAATACATCATCGCCCAACATTTTGCCAAAGAGCTCGATCTTTACCGCGCTGTCTCTACTTTTAAACGGGCGAGCATCCTATTGCCCCCAGAAGATAAGGGCCGCGCTCTTGAGCTTCAGTACGATATTCTCCTTTGCTATTTTCTCGGGCAAAAATATGATGAGGCGATCGATGCGTTTGAGAAAAGCGATTTGGCCTGCGTAGACAAGACATTTCCCGCATA
>DAIDIM010000067.1 GCA_027459365.1 Chlamydiota bacterium | reverse complement strand
ACCGCTTTTTCTTGGTCCTTATTTAATCCACGCATAGTAAGTCGAGATTAGCACTATTTAACAAATTGAGCATTTCATTTTGAATATCACCCATCTTCGCATGTTTTGCAAGTTTGCGAGGAGAAATATTGAGTTCTGAATCTTGAGGCAAAAGATGGCGAGCGGTTCTAAAAGATTCTCTTACCAGACGTTTGAAGCGGTTTCTTTCCGGGGAATTTCCAAATTTTTTGGATGCGGTGATCCCAAAGCGCAATGGGACACCTTTTTTCTGGTCGATACAGAGATATTTTCCGACCAGTCGATTCCCTTGCGCCTTTATACTCTGGAATTCAAATCTTTTTTTAAGTCGATCTGATTTTTTTAGGCGGCAAGTTTTTTTCTGCCCACATTTCTGCGACGGCGAATGACCTTGCGGCCACCCACAGTTTTCATTCGGGCACGAAATCCGAACTTGCGTGCTCTCTTCAGCTTGCTGGGGTTGTATGTGCGTTTCATGGTTCATCCAAGTAAATTAGTTAGTTTTCAGTCGAGAATAACCGAAAAGCAAAATAAAGATCAAGTTTCGTCTTGCCTGCAAATTGGCTTTTGTGTATAAATTTGACCTTCTATGAGGTATAAATCATGAAAGTAGGTGCTTCAATTAAAGCCGATGCATCGAAGGGCGATAAAATCGTCCTCCGTCGTGGTCGTGTCTACGTGGTTAATAAAAGAGACCCGAATCGTAAACAGCGCCAAAAAGGCCCTGGTCGTAAAAAATAAGGTATAGGAATGGCAAAAAAATCTTCCATTGCAAAGCAAAAGAAACGTGAAAGACTTGTAAAAAACAGCTTTGATAAGCGTGCACGCCTAAAGGCGATCATTTTGGATATGAAAAAACCGATAGAAGAGCGTCTTGAGGCTGTTGATTCTTTGAATAAAATGCCAAAGAATACCTCTGCCATCCGTCTCCGCAACCGATGCCAATTGACGGGTCGTTCGCGAGGTTATTTGCGTAAATTTAAACTCTCCCGCCTTTGCTTCCGCGAAATGGCGAACCAAGGCTTGATCCCTGGTATCGTAAAGGCAAGCTGGTAAATTCTTTTTGAAGAGCAGACTCTCAAATACGGAGTCTGCTCTATATCTTTAATTTGTCCCTTTTGGAAAAATCATGAAATCCTCAAGCTTTTTCCATTCGCTCAAATTTTCATGCCACGTATAAGAATTTTTTGTAATTTTACCCTCTTTAAAAGCGGAAAGTAGCGCATTGTAGCTGATGGGTCCCACCTGTTGCATTGACGAATCGAGATAAAACCACATCTTATCTATGGGTCCTTGCAAAATCATCACCTGCCTTCGCTGGGCAGACTTGCGATTGTCCTTTTTTTGAGGAATTAAGAAAAAGGCAATCCCAATTAGACCAAAAAAAAATCCGATAAGGAACCAAAAGTAAGGGTTTTTCTTCCGTCGATACGCTAGATAACCACTGATGATTCCATAGATACTAGATAAAATAATGAATGAGGGGCTGATCAATTCTTTCATATTTAGCGAGTATATCAAAACAGAGATTTTGTGAATATTTCTCCTTTGTATACAATAGATCGAAAAAGAAGGGGGGAGACCATGCTCGATCAATTAAAAAACATGGATGCGCGAGAAATCGAGCTTCCAAATACTGTCTTTATCCGAGATATCGATTCACGTGTTTTGCAAGGAATTGTTCTGCAAATACTATCTAAAATCGAAAATATTGGACTTATTGAGGGAAATCTCTTCGATAGTTTACTGGGAAGGGACATGGATCGTGTGAAGGGTATCCATGTGGAACAAGAACAAAAAGGGAAATCTGTTACTGTCCGCGTTGAGATCAACATTTTCTATGGCGTATCCATCCCTGAGAAATCGGAAGAAATTCAAACCAAAATCTCGGAGGAGATCACTCAATGGACAGGACTCCATGTCTCGTCAATCCACGTTGTGTTTAAAAATCTCATCACACCTCAAGAGACAAGCGAAGAAGCAAAAGAGGAGGAATCCCTCGAACCAACATATTAAGAGGCATCTACCTACTTAATAGGTAATATAACCTATATAATAGGTGGTTTATTTAGGAGATTTTCGATGTCTTTTTTGTTGAGGCTTTTTACTTGTTCGAGCTCTTCACGAGAGGCATTTTTAATGGCTTTGACGCTGCCAAAGCGTTTGAGGAGGGCTTTTTTCTTGATGGGACCAATTCCTGATAGTGTGTCGAGTTCGCTAGATAGGGTCCGTTTGGTCCGTCTTTTACGATGAAATTCGATCGCTTTTTTGTGGGCAGCATCACGAACTTTTTGTAAGAAAAATAATAGGGGAGAGCGCAGATCGATGAGAATCGGGTCAAGGCGATTTGGCATGTAGATTTTTTCCTGCGTAAGTCCTTTCGTATGAAGTGCATCTTCTTTAGTGAGCGCGATGACATCGACGACTGCGATATCAAGTTCTTTGAAAACGTCGAGGGCAATCCCAAGTTGTCCTTTTCCTCCGTCGACAATGAGGAGGTCGCAAAAGTCGTTTTTCTCCTTGGCTTTCATGAAATGTCTTTTAAGAACTTCTCTTAAAGCGGTATAATCATCGGCAAGTTCTGCTGTTTTGATTTTAAATAGGCGTGTGCGGGATCGATCGAGTTCGCCATTCACAAATGTCACAAGGCTTGCAACTGGATCGGTTCCTGCAATATTGGATGTATCAAAACATTCGATTTTGCGAGGGAAATGGTTGAGTTGAAGCGTTTCAGCAAGGTCAAGAAGCATCTTTTCTTTTAATGAACGGGTGTCTTCTTCTCGAACAAAAAGTGCTTTGGCATTGCGCATCGCCATTTCGACGAGGTCCTCTTTTCTCCCTTTTTTAGGGGATAGAATGGTTACTTTGTGTGTTTCAGAGATGATTTCTTGCAACGTCTCAATCTCAGGTATTTCGGTTGGGATCAAGATCTCTTTTGGAGCTGTTTCCTTGTAATGTTGAAGAATGAATGAACTGATAATTTCTGCATCATTGGATGCGATAAACTGAAAGCTAAAATGTTCAGATCCAACAATTTTACCCTCTCTAAACATCAAGAGTGCAATCATCACGGCATCTGCTTCTCGGTAAAGCCCCAATGCATCGGCATCTTTTGCTTCTGGATGATTGATGTGTTGCACCTCTGTCACATGCTGAATTTGATGGATTAAATTCTTCAGCTCTTGCGCTTTTTCAAAATCGAGTTGCTCAGCAGCACTTTCCATTTGTCTATGCAGCTCTTGAAAGACATCCTTGTCTTTTCCTTTCAAAAGACGGGTTGCCGACTCGACTAAAGTATCGTATTCGCCCTTTGTACAAAGATCGACACAAGGGGCAATGCATCGTTTGATTTCATAAAGGAGACAGGGTCTTACCCGATTGGCAAGCTCTTGATCTGAACATTGTCTGAGAGGAAACATGCGGGAAAGAAGATCATAAGTTTGGCGAGCCGCCAATGCATTCGTATAAGGACCAAAATAGGTTCCCTCATTTTTCGGAGGGAGTCCTTTGTAACGAACTAAACGGAGAGAGGGCCATTTATGATTTGTCATACATAAGCTAATAAACGTCTTATCATCCTTCAAAAGGACATTGTATTTAGGTTTATGCTTCTTAATCAGCGTATTTTCTAAAATGAGGGCATCTTTTTCAGTCAGAGCAACGATTGTATCAATTGTGACCACTTGCGCAGTGAGGTAGGGGACCATTTCACGGGTATCTTTTGTAGCTCCGAAATATTGTTTAAGGCGGTTGCGCAAGTGTTTTGCCTTTCCAACATAAAGGACGACACCCTCGTGATCTTTCATGAGATAAACACCAGGTTCTTCAGGATAAAGAGCTAAAGTTTTCGGATCAAAGGTCATGAAAAGGATTATACAGATTTTCGATTTTTCTATAGCACTTTAATTGCTAATAACTTATGATTTTTGAAAAACATGCAAATAGTATAAATTAATGTGTTACGAATTCAATTACATTTAAACTTTTTTAATATAAATGAGAAAATATATGACATTGACGACGTTAGAATCTCTTTCGTTAGTACGAGCCTTCGCGACTGGACATGACTCATTTTCGCCAGAAGAGAAAGCGAAAATAGAAGTTTTCGCGGCAACTCGGTTCTTGGAAGCACTAAATTTAGTGAAAACAGCCCGTTCAACAGAAGAAGCTTATCCCGCAACAATAGCCTTGATGAACGCTACAAATTTCATGGAAAGGGTCACTGTATTGCTCAAAACTGATTGCATTACACAGTATATTGGCAGAAGCTATGGATCTATACAAAGTGCAACATTCCACATAAAAGAGGGTAGAATATTCGCATTGGACGTTCCTAAACTCGTCTGATTTTTCTTTATTGCGATTGCGGAACTTGTCCTTGTACAATGGGTACAAGGCTTTAACACTATGGACACGCACCTTTCCGTTATCCGCTTCGCAAAACACTTTTTTGCTGGCACTGCACTGAGTCGTATCAGTGGTGCGATGCGCGATATTGTAATGGCCATTTGTTTTGGGAGCGCTCCTGAAATTGGCGCCTTTATGGTTGCGTATCGCTTGGCAAATCTATTTCGGCGACTCTTTGGCGACGGGAGTTTGCAAGCGGGATTCATTCCCCATTTTTCCTCTTTGGAAGGAAAGAATGCACTCTATTTTTATCGGGATTGCATTTTTTCATTGAGCATCCTCTTGCTCTTCATGATCTCGATCTTAGAGGTCCTTTTTTGGGGAATTTCCCACTTTCTCACCCCCGATTGGCGCGAAATCACATTTTTAAGTATGCGGATGTTGCCTGGTCTTCTCTTTATTTGTCTTTACGCACTGAATAGCGCCTTTTTGCAGACTCAGCAGAGATATTTTATCACTGGGGTAGCCCCCATCTTTTTCAATCTTTGTTGGATTCTCTGTGCTATTTTAGCCTCTTCTTCACCTCTTCACGATGCGGCTCAATTTCTTTCATACGGAGTTACTTTTGCCTTTGCCCTTCAATGGCTCGTCACTGCGATGCAAACGCGACACTATGGCCTGCCCTGGCAGGAGTGGTTTCGACCTCAATTGTTTTCGATCGATCTAAAAAAGATGATTAAGCCTGTATTTTTAAGCATACTAGGAGTGGGAGCAATGCAACTCAATAGTGCTTTTGATGCGATCTTCTCAAGACTTTCAGACCCCTCTGGTCCTGCCTATTTGTGGTACGCTATTCGGATTGAGCAATTGCCTCTTGCACTTTTTGGGATTGCCCTTTCAGGCGCTTTGCTGCCTCCCTTATCGAAAGCAATGAAAGATGGTGCATTTGATCATTATGCTGAGCTTCTTTATAAGGCGCTTCGTACAAGCAGCCTGTTGATTGTCCCTTGCGCATTTGGATTATTTGCCCTCGGTGGACCAGGGCTCAATTTGCTCTACGGTCATGGAGATTTTACATCTGCTGATGTCAGGCAAACTCTATTCTGTTTATGGGGTTATGGATTAGGGCTTTTGCCATCGGTCATGATCCTATTACTTGCTACAGGATTTTACGCAAAAAAATCTTACACAATTCCAACTCTTGCCTCCCTCACCTCAATCGCGTTTCATATTCTACTCAATTCTTTTCTTGTCTTTGGATTGCAACTTGGCGCATTTAGCATTGCCATTAGCACCTCTTTATCCGCAT
>DAIDIM010000062.1 GCA_027459365.1 Chlamydiota bacterium | reverse complement strand
CGATGGTTCGAATCCATCAAGTCTCAAATTCCTATCCAGCAAGCATGCAGTGATTTAGGTTATATTTAAGAGAGATTCCTAAACTAAATTTTCTTGAAAACCGTCCCAGTGCAATGGCGGTGCAATAAAGAAAAGTCTTTCTCGCACTGCCTCCAATCGAAAACCTAAATCTAAAAGATTGGAGAATATGGCGTCGATTTACAAGCGCAAAAATGAAAATGGCACCTCTGTCTGGCGTGCCGTCATCCGTATCAAAGGTTACCCTACTGTTTGTAATCACTTCGAACGTAAGCAAGAAGCTGATGACTGGGTAAAAGATACTGAGCGTCGTAGCCTGCTTGGGGGATTTAACTTCGATGCCCACAATCAGCATCATACGTATGCTCAGCTCATTGATCGTATGTATGACGATGGATTTCTCTCCCATTATCGATCCTTCAAAAATTGCCGTGCACAGTTTGAATATTGGAAAGAACGCTTAGGTGCTTATGCCCTTATTCGGATCACTCCTGAACTGATTACCGAGGAACGGAAAGTTCTTGTTAAGGCTGTTTTGCCTAATGGGAGTAAGCGGTGTCCTTCGACAATCAATCGTTATACAGCGAGGCTCTCATCGACTTTTGGATACGCAGTGAAAAAACTCCGATGGATTACGGAGAATCCTTGCACAAACCTTTCTAAACTTAAAGAATCTCCTGGTCGTGATCGAATTTTATCTCAAGATGAACTCATCCGACTTCTCGATGTTTGCAAGCGCAGTAAAGCCTCTTATCTATATTGCATTGTCTTGATCGCGCTGACGACGGGAGCTCGTCGAGGGGAAATTCTTGGGTTAGAATGGAAAAGTATTAATTTTGAGAATCGTCTGACTAGTTTTAAAGAGACAAAAAATGGGCGGCCACGAAGCGTTACTCTTTCTCAACCTGTCATAGATGAGCTGCAAAGACTCTATATCATTCGCGATTTATCAAAGCCTTTGGTGTTTGCTAACAAAACAGCATTTGGTCGCATAGATATTAAGAAGGCATGGATGGAGGCTCTTAAACGGGCAAAAATTGAGGATTACCATTTCCATGATCTTCGACATCAATTCGCGACTTTATCTGCCAATATGGGAGCATCCAATCTTGAGCTTGCATCTGCTATGGGACATCGTACCTTGGCCTGTTTGCTGAGGTATACCAACCTCGATGCGGCAACAAGTAAGAAATTCAGCGAACATATTTCGGATAAAATCAACCAAAGAAGGATGTCGTGATGCATGTCCAAAACTTTGTCGCCACAGTATGGCGACAATTATCGAGTGATCAAATTGTCGTATCAGCGTTACGACAATTGAGTTGGTGTTATCGTATCTCAGTCCCTCTAGAACGAATCAGGAGTTTTTTATGAATCCAAAATCAACAGCCGTTTTAATTCTTCCAGAGAGTTACCCTCTCTTGCTTGCGGATATTAAGAATCGCATTCGCGAATCCCAGCTCAAAGCAGCTCTGGCGGTGAATCAAGAACTCATTCGACTTTATTGGTGGATTGGCAAGGAAATCGTAGCACGTCAGAATCAGGAAAGGTGGGGAAGCCAGGTTTTAGAGAGATTATGCAAAGATTTGCAATCTGACTTTCCTGGATTAGGTGGTTTTTCTAGGACTAACCTATTTAGGATGAGATCGTTCTATATGTCATATGCAATTGTCCCACAGCCCGTGGGACAATTGGAAAGCCCGCCTGATTTCTGCCTTTTAATTCCATGGGGTCACAACATTGCCCTTGTTGAGCAATTAAAAAATTTGGTTGAAAGGGAGTGGTACGCCAGAAAAACCATCGAAAATGGTTGGAGTCGTAATGTTTTAGAGATGTGGATCGATTCCAAGCTTTATCAACGTCAAGGCAAAGCCCCCAATAACTTTCAGAAGTCCCTTCCTCCAATGCAATCAGACTTAGCCGAACAAATCCTCAAAGATCCTTATTCTTTCGATTTTTTGACGATCGTAGATGATGCGCGAGAAAAGGAAATTGAAGAAGGCTTGGTGAACCATCTTCAAAAATTTCTTTTAGAATTGGGAAATGGTTTTGCTTTTGTTGGTCGTCAAGTTCCAATCCGAGTAGGAGATGAGACTTTTTACCTCGATCTCCTTTTTTATCACATCAAGCTTCGATGCTATTTTCTTATAGAGATTAAGGCTGGAAAGTTTAAACCAATAGATGCAGGTCAGGTCGATTTCTATCTGGCGGCGCTCGATGACAAATTTCGCAATCCTGGGGATAATCCTTCCATTGGTTTGATTCTTTGCAAATCGAAAGCTCGAGTCATTGTCGAATATGCTCTTCGCAATAAGAATTGTCCCATTCGTGTCGCTAATTTCGAAGCCGAATTAATCGATTCTTTGCCGAAAGATTTCAAGGCCTCACTGCCATCCATTGAAGAAATTGAGGCGGAAGCGACTTTGTATACACAGAAGGCAAAATTGCTAGAGGAGTAAACTCATGAGCAAATCTCTTGATGAAGCCTGTGCAATTCTCGATGATTTTGAGAAAGAAGTCGCTGGTATAAAAGTAGATTGGGAGCGAACTGCAACAGATAATCCGCATTTTGAACAAGTATCTTCTGAACACTGGCAAGAAAAGTATTGTCGCATGTGGCTTCATGGAGCAACTGATGTTTGGGAATGTAACGAATTGGGGTATAGATATATAAATTCTTATGCGGAAAGCTAGTAGATTTGTTTGTTTTTAATCTCGTTTGTTTTGCATTACAAAGATTGAAAAGGAGTTTTCGCGGATGTGAACACTTATAATTTGGGTTTGTCTAATGAATAAAGGCGGCTTTTCCTGGAAAAGATTTATAGGTATTTCTGGATTCAAAGCGCGGATTTCAAGAAAGATAGGAATTCCTCTTACTTGTTCCTGAAGACAAAGAAAACTTGGAGCGTTTGTTGAGAAGCTTGTATTCCAATTGATTGGTTTGAGATAAATCAGATCCTTGAACAAGGAAAAACATATTTTTAGTGGTATTTTCGAAAAGTTAAGATCGTTTGGCTGCTATTCGCAGTATTTTTTGATTTTTACCAAGGATAGCGATTACGAATTAACGCATCTAGGATGCCAAGCGTGATGAAGATGGCAGCAAATGTATAGAAAGGAAGGCCTGCATACATAAGCGCTTTGCTCGGGTTGTTGCAGGAATATCTTGACCACAGCTTGGCGAGAAAGGCATTAGCTCACACTACAGGTATTTTTTTGAATAAGGAGAGAGGCAAGCCATTTGCTTCAATTTGATACACTCTTAACTGTATAAAAACTTGCACACGTCGTAAAACTGAGGTTATTAAGGCGCGTATTCTGAAACGGTATGAGTAGATCATTTGAGTTACCAAGTGTACGCGACACTAAATTGGCCGGTTGCGAAATTAAAACTGTTTCGACCATAAACAGAAAATTGAACCCCCCATAAAACTCCGAAATTAGCACTCCAATTATATTCAATTGCAGGAGCTAAACTCAAATTGTCATTATAGCCGTATCCAACAGGATTAGTAGAATGTCCATGAAATTTGGTGTTATTCTGCGCGACATAGGCTATATCCAGAGCCAATACCCATCTTTGCGTTAGGCTATATTCGATGCCGAGATCGCTCGTTAAGGTATTCCCTGGTCGAACTGTTCCTCTAGTATCTTTTCCTCCACCATAACTGTTAAACCCTGAAACATACACCGGTGTTTCGATGGTGTAACTAATAAAATAACGAACATTCATAGGATGAGGATATGTCCACCATATGATTTTAGAGATCGCAAAACCAAAGGCAGTTTGCCAAGAGCCTCCACCAGTAGAATTAAGTCTTAATCCATTGAAGCTTAGATGTTTATATTTCCCTGTAGGAAAAGTCTCTGAGATTGTGAATTTCATGCCGGGAATATAAAGTGTTTCGGGGTTAATCAGAAAACCAATCGTTGCAGAAAGGTCATTAAAGCCTCCTCCATCATGATGATCTGACCAATTGACTGTCCAGGATGGAGTAATCGCAAAATCAACTGATGGGGTGATGCCCGTTGCCATTCCTGTAGTAATTTTCAAGAAATACAAATTATGGGGAAGGGATATTCTCTTCCGATCTTCATTAAACAAACCGTAATTTCCTCCGACAAACAGATAAGGCTGAATATTTGCATAACCTGGAGGCATCATACCCGGAGAAGGGGTAATGAGAGGTCCTGTATACCAAGGATTAAACATCGATTTAGCTCTTCGATATTTTTCGAAAGCGGAGATGAGCTCTTCTTCAATTGCTTGGGGCGATAGGATTTGCTGTGAAAAAAGGGCAAATGTAAAAAAACTAGATAGAAAAATAAAATATTTATACATCGAGTTCTATGGTATTTGAATCTCAAAAAATATTCAAAATATTTTTTGTTTCAATTTAGTCTGTTTTTTGGCAATGAAAAGGATACACCGGGGCGTTAAATTTTTTCGTTTTGACGCAGGTCAAGACGAAAAAAAGTCAATGCCCCTCAGTATATATTGCAATGGAGGAAAGATGACAGAAGTGAATCCTGAAAATGTAGGGCAATCATCAAAGATTCAAGGGGAATACGCAAGTGAATATCAGCAAGGTGTGACATTATTTGAAAAAGCTCTCCAACAATCACGTGTTTCGAAGAATCCTTTTCAAAAAGATCAATTTCAGGAAGTCATGGAGACTGCAATGGAAGTTTTAAACCAAACGGCAAGTGCTTTGAAGAATGCAGAACTACAAAAACAAAATGAGCAGATCAATAGAGATTTTCAAAGCTACAAAAGACACCCAGGAAAAAGTGAAGCAGACAAACTTGCAAATGACTTAAATCAAGCAAAACTATTTTGAAGCCTAAATCCCTAACGTTTCTGAAATTAAGTAAATAGGCATGCTGTAATATGCCATGGCGAAACAAAAACCAAATATAGAGTTTATTTTTTTGTCTGAATTTGTTGGGTTTTCTACGTTTTGTTGTCTCAAATACTTTATTTTTCTCAAAATCTGCTCTTGAGAAAAGGATTGCGCTGGGATTACTTGAAGAGCGTCAGTTTGCTTTGGAATTACTAGAAGAGCATTTGTTACAGCAGGAGTGCCCTTTGTAAATCTAATACTATAGATCGGTTGAGCGGGTAATCCCATAGAGCAAAACCCAAATTTTGAACAATTATTATACATATAATTATTTCCACGTATCATGATACACCTATAAATATAGGTGGTTTATTAATATTTTATACTATAACATCAAAAAATGTCAATTTAATTAACCCAAGTTCAGAAGCCTCTATAGGGAAACCCGCCTAAAGCTAGGTTGATTCGGCACTACATCTTGAATTTCGTTGAATGTGATAAAAATTAAATTTACAATGTTCAAACATCGAAGATGTTTGGTTGGCCGATTTCA
>DAIDIM010000116.1 GCA_027459365.1 Chlamydiota bacterium | reverse complement strand
TAAGAGGAAATGTGAGAAAAAAGATCATCCAGTACAAGATGTGTAACAAATGGATCTTGAGCAAGTTTAGGGATATCTGAAATCACCCATTTGGATTCTGTTTCTCTTCGAATCTTCTCTGCAAATTCAGGAGGAGACTTGCTATCAATTGGAACTAAAACAACCCCAGTCATCGCGCTAGCTAAGAGGACAACCACCCACTCCGGACAGTTTTCCCCATAAATTAAAATCCGATCCCCTTTACGAAGCCCTTTTTCGAGAAAAAAAGAGGAGCATTTGAGAATCAACTCATAAAGCTCCCGATACGTATACTCTGTGTACCGAAACCTTCGGTAATACCCAAAAGCAATTTGCTTCTCAAATTGAGCAGCGAGATATTCAATATAATAGCCAAGAGATGGGTTAGCCTTAAAATACTCTAGCATTCCGGTCTCCATGATGCTTTCATTTTCCCCGTAATAAAACGGGGGAATATCGCATTGATCATTATACGGAAACGGGTTTTTAAGCTCATCACAACCTCTTTTTTAGAAAGAAAAGCATCCACGGCATATCTTGCCACCTCCTCAGCATGATCGTAATCAAATTTCCCCTGACTCTTAAAGTAGCGCAAAAAAGTTCTGCCAATCTTTTTTTGCATTCGCGAGTGAAAAGGAGATGAGACAAAAGTTGTGACATGCAGTTTTTCTTTCGAAAGTTCTCTATTTAAACTTTCGCTCAAAGTCCATAACGCTCCGTGACTTGCACCATACCCACTCAAAAGAGGAAAGCCGCAGCGTCCCGCAGGAGAGATGATATTTAAAATGCCAATTCCGTCTTTCGAACAAAGGTTTAGAATAAACTGCTGCATGAATTGAGAGGGTGCAATGAGATTAATCTGGAGCATTTTGGATAATTCTCGAGGATCCAATGTGACCATCGGCTCTGCCTCAACAAAGCCAGAGCAATTGACAAGACCTACATATTTTTTGTTTTGCCTAATCTCATCTTCAAAAAATTGAGAAAGTTGGGCTTCTGAAGTTAGATCGAGCACGACAGGCTGAAATTGCGTTTGAAACTGAATTTCAATCTTCTCTTTGATCTCTTGAAGAATTCCGATATCTCTCCCAATCCCCGTTATATTAAATCCTTTCTCAGCAAAATATAGAGCAATCTGTTTTCCTAAAATACCTGTCACCCCATTGATTAAAATAGATCGGTTTTCAAATGTTTTTTCTTGTTTAATCAGAGGAAAAAACAGATGCCGATCCTGAATGCTTTCCCCAAAAGCTTCCATAAAAATATCAAGTTCTTCCTGGGAATTATAGAAATGAGGAGAAATACGCATATGATTTCCTCGAGAAGTCACCGTAATTCCACGTTTAGCAAGTTTAGGCAGAAGTTTTTTTGCATTGATCTGATTCGGAATATTGAAACTGATAATTGCCCCCAGATCATCGATTTGATCTACCAAAAGCTCTATTCCTTTGAACTCTCGCAAATGGGTTAGGAGATAGCGAGTATTTAAGGCTATTTTTTGGTAAATTAAATCCCACCCTATATTTCCCATTTCTCGAAGCGATTCATTGAGCCCACCGATAGGGATGATATTCGTTAGTCCCGGCTCAAATCGGAGAGCCTCGGGTGCAAAATCAAGATCCATCAGATCAAACTGTTCTGGATAACGGGTACTTGTCCAGCCAACAAGAGGCACATTGACCTTTTCAATGAGCTCCTTGCGGATATAAAAATATCCACATCCGATAGGACCTAAAAGCCATTTCTGGGCACCTCCTGCTAAAAAATCGATCTTCGCCTCTTTTACATCGATTGGGAAGGTGCCTACTGCTTGAATTGCATCTACGCAACTCAAAATATTTCGCTTAACGCAAAACTTTCCAAATGCTTTGATGTCATGCTTTCTTCCTGTGAAATAACTCACATTGCTGATGCTAATCAACCGAACGAGAGAGAGATCCATTTTCTCCAAAGTTTCAACCAAGGTTTGGTCTTTAGGAATATCAAAGAAAATACACTCAACGCCTCGATACTTAAGGTTTTGCCAAACATACCGATTGGATGGGAATTCATCGCGAGGGACTAAAACACAGTCTCCAGGCCTAAAGTCGATCGATCCCGCAATTATACTCAAAGAGGAAGATGTATTCTGAGTAAAAGCAATTTCAGCAGGATGAGCATGGATGAGTTCTGCAATCAAACGACGCGTCTCTTCCAAGATTCCCAACCAGCTGTAGAAATGTTCCCCTAAAGGACGTTGCATGGTATCAGACAACTTCTTCATACGCTCAATTGTAGCGTACGAAACAGGCGCCGTTGCAGCATGATTGAGAAAAATTCCCTTCTTCAATATCGGATAACGGTTCCGCATAAGCTATAGCGATTTAAACGTGCGTGAAATCCGAAGCCCAATAGTAATCAAGCTCCCTACGATTACCCACCACATAAAAAGATAGATAAAATCGATATTCCAATGGAAGGCAGAGCTAAAATACTGTAGAAGAGAAAATAAAGCTAAAGCCGCAATCCGATCGGTTTGACCCACAGGACCTACGCTTTGCGTTTTTCTTCCCGCAACACTCCCGATTAAGCCAAAAAATGTCACAGCCCAACAAAGTGCAATCGCGGCGATTCCTAAATTGATATAAGCCAAGGATGAGTAGCTCAAAGCCACCATCAAAAATAGGTCGCAAATCTCAGGTGCAATACGGTTATTGATCTCCCCATTTATAGAGCTTTTCTTAAATTCAACCGCGATCAAACCATCCAATGTTCCCACAACCATCCTGAGTAAAATCAGAAGGGCCCCAACAATGTAAAAAATAGTTGCACTAGGAGCAAAAAAATAGACAACTCCTGTCACAAATCCAATGGGCACTAAAGACCAGCTGACAAGATTAGGATTGATGTTTGTAAATAGAGGAAGTAAAAAGTAAATCATTTTGCGAAACGGATACTTTAAATTATATAATCCGATATCCATCTTAATACTCCTGTAAAATTTATTTTCAATATTATAAACGTTTCATAAAAAAAATGCACCAACTATACTTCTCGTAATATGTTTTCGTTACTGACCCCTCCTGTCATAGGAGTGATCATTTTTATTTTTGCGCTTCTAGGATCTTTTCAACTCTTTGTATGGATCAGAGGAGAGGGCAAGTTCAGCGACCTCAGAGAAAGGGTAAAGGCCTGGTGGTATATCATCGGTCTATTTTCTGCCATTTTTTTCACAACACAGTGGTGTGTCACTTTGCTCTGGATGGGGATTAGCTTTCTTGCTCTTCGAGAATATCTCTTCGTAATCCCAAAGCGTTTAGAAGATCAGCGTGTCCGGTTATGGCTCTATCTATCCATCCCCGTTCAATATTTTTTTATTTTAAACGAATGGTACATTCTCTTTCTCATCTTCATCCCCGTTTACGTTTATCTCCTCCTTCCGATCAGAATGATGATTGTAGGAACAACGGAAGGGTTTCTTCTAGCTGTGGGTAGTATGTTCTGGGGAGTCATGATGGCAGGATATAGTCTAAGTCACGTTGCATATCTATCAGTCTTCTCCTCGGAAATGGGATTTAAAGCAGGTCCCTTAGGACTTGTTCTATTTCTTCTGATCATTACAGAAATTAACGATGCCTCCCAATATATGTGGGGTAAACTCTTCGGCAAACGCAAGATCGTTCCTGCCATCAGCCCTAAAAAAACCTATGAAGGTCTCGCTGGAGGCATTGTGACAAGTATTATTTTCTCGATAGCACTTGCTCCTTACCTTACTCCAATGAATTCTCTCTTCGCTGTCTGCACCGGGATCTTGATCAGTCTGAGTGGATTTTTAGGCGATATCACAATGTCAGCCCTAAAACGAGATGTGAAGGTCAAAGATTTTGGAACCCTTTTGCCAGGTCACGGTGGTCTTCTCGACCGCATCGATAGTCTTATTTTCACAGCTCCCCTCTTCTTCCATGTGGTGCACTGGTATTACAAATGAAAGTAAAACTTACAGACCTATGACGATTATCCAACTACTCTTCTTATCCCCTATCCCTACTCTTTATTCGGCTTTCGAGTAAATTTATCCAACAGGGACTTTTTGAACCGAGCAGGCATTTGATTCGCTTTCATCTCAATAGAGTGACCATCTGTAACTCAAGCGATATAAAAATCTCTCCATCGCATAATATCTAAGAACTTCCTGATTGGGCGATTTTTTGCAAAAGCAATGTTTTTTAATCTGCTATAAACAGACTCAGGTAGATTTTTCTTTTCAATCTTCATGGCTACTGACTCACAATTGTTTCAATAATGGGTTGAAGAATTTTTTCAACACGACATATTTTTGCATAATCGTAAAGCTTATCAAGGTCTGTTCGACCTTTCCTCCAATACTCTTTCAATGCTTCTAGAACAACATCCATTCCGATTTTTTGCCGAAATTTTAGACAGTCGGCTAAAGTTTTTCGATGTTATAAATTTTTACAGGAAATCCATTAACTGAAATTGTTGCAATGCCGGCTTCATAAGCGCCCTTAGAATACCAAAAACAACGTAAGGGAGGATAGCCGGTTTGAGGTAGTCTGGAAGTTCTAGGCAGGGCTATATAGGCAAAATGAGGGATTTGAGTTGTTAGTTCATAGTAGGATAATGCAGAGATTAGGCAGATAACCCCCTGAGGAATTCTTTTTGTAATTTATACCTTAACGATATCAGGCTGAACGAATTAAGAATATTCTCGAACAATGGATTCAACTAAAATTCCAATCTGAACATCAGAGACCTTCCTAAAGCAAAAAAGAAGGCCCTTTTAGGATTACATTGTTCACCATTCCTTTTAAGGACTTGTAAAGACAGACAAAAACCCTCTATACTTTCTTTGAAATTTATTGGCCGCCATATGGAAGAAAGACTCCGAATTACCAAAAAATCATCATCCTGTACCAAAATCGCCCTATTTCGGTCTTTTTTCCGAGGCCGTGAAGACTTATACCCTCGACGATTTGAAAGTAAAAAGACGGGAAAATCGGGCTATTCACCCGCGTGTGGTAACGAATGGGTACGAGGAATCTGCGAAAAACCGAAAATCAAATGCTCTGAATGCAGACATCGCAGATTCCTACCCGTGATTGATGACGTGGTGAAATGGCATCTTTCCGGCCAAGATGATTTTGGAAAAGACTTTGTCATGGGCCTTTATCCAATGTTATTGGATGAAACTTGTTTCTTCCTGGCGGCTGATTTCGATAAATCCAGCTGGGAAGAAGATGCGCTTGCCTTTCTCAAAACCTGCCATCAATTGAATTTACCCGCAGCATTGGAACGTTCTCGTTCTGGTAAAGGCGCTCACGTCTGGCTCTTTTTTACTGAAGCAATTCCAGCAATACTCGCGCGAAAACTAGGATGCCATATCCTCACTGAAACGATGGAGCATCGACCAGCTGTCGGGCTGGATTCTTATGATCGATTCTTTCCAAATCAGGATACATTGCCTCAAGGTGGATTTGGGAATCTCATCGCACTCCCTTTGCAAAAAAGAGCTCGAGATCTTGGAAATAGCGTATTTGTAAATGAGGATTTGATTGCCTATGAGGATCAATGGGCATTTCTATCAGGATTGCGAAAGATTTCTCGTCAGGAAGCCGAAATAATTGTCTCCCTTGCGGAAAGAAAGGGCCGCATCGTTGGAATGCATCTCAGAGTGAGCGAGGAAGATGATATTACTCCATGGAATAGGTCATTTACTCACAACAAAACAGTCCCTGCCACTACTGACCTACCAGAAAGTTTGGAAATCGTTGTTGGAAACGAGATCTATACCCCAAAAAATGGACTATCTCCCTGGTTAAGGAATCGGTTAATGCGCCTTGCGGCATTTCCAAATCCCGAATTTTACAAGGCTCAAGCAATGAGACTCCCAACTCATGAAAAGCCAAGAATGATTTCATGTGTTGCAGATCATTCTGATCATATAGGACTGCCGCGAGGTTGCCTTGAAGATATTTGTCATCTACTCTCTGATCTGAAGATCACACCAGTTGTTCGAGATGAACTGCAAGCAGGAACTTCTATTACGGCAAAATTCCTGGGCGAATTACGTCCTGAGCAGAAGGCAGCGGCTGTTGCAATGCTTAAAACAAACTTTGGCACTCTGTCAGCCACGACTGCGTTTGGCAAAACTGTTATTGGCGCATGGCTCATCTCGAAACGGAAGGTAAATACGCTGATCCTTGTGCATCGAACGCAATTGCAAGAGCAATGGATTGAAAGACTTTCCTCATTCCTTGAACTGCCAAAAAATGCCATAGGTCGTATTGGCGGAGGGAAGAGAAAGCCTACAGGACTGATTGATGTAGCGGTAATTCAAAGCCTTGTACGCAAGGGAGTCGTTGATGATATTGTCTCCCAATATGGCCATTTAATTGTCGATGAATGCCATCACTTGCCAGCTTTCAGTTTTGAGCAAGTGGCCCGCCAATCAAGACCTAAATTTATTACAGGACTCACAGCCACTCTGACACGAAAAGATGGCCATCACCCGATTATTTTGATGAGATGCGGTCCTGTGCGTTATCGAGTAGACGCCAAGGCTGCAACCGAGTTACGCCCGTTTGAGCACACCGTATTTGTCAGGCCAACTGCATTTTCTCCTATCAAGCCGGCAAATGAAGATACTCGCCTTCAATTTAATGATCTATACGATGAGCTAATCCGAGATGAAGATCGCAACCAGCTAATTTGCAATGAAGTCATTTATGCAGTTCAAAGCGGTAGGTCGCCGTTAGTGTTGACTGAACGAACTGAACATCTAGACTGCCTGTTCGAACGACTATCTCCACATATTCACCATCTGGTAGTGCTTCGCGGCGGAATGAGTTCAAAGGAAATTGCTCAAGTGACCGGCCGTTTAGCTGATATCCCTGCAAATGAGCCTAGAGTGCTGCTTGCAACTGGTAAGTTCGTCGGTGAGGGCTTTGATGATGCGCGCCTAGATACTTTGTTTCTTACCATGCCTATTTCATGGAAAGGAACTATCGCTCAGTATGTCGGTAGGCTGCATCGTCTATATGCACATAAAAAAGAAGCACAGTCAAAGACCAGAAAGATGCCGATCTATACTTGAAATCCGTCACTAGGAACACATGAATGGTAGGATGTTAAACACCCATGAAAGAAAATAAGAAAAGATGCTTTGGATATACTCCAGGCAAAGAATTTTATGCGGAGTACCATGACAAAGAATGGGGCATTCCAGTCTATAATGATAGGCATCTTTTTGAAATGCTCATTCTTGAAGGAGCTCAGGCAGGATTAAGCTGGGAAACAATTCTCAAAAGACGAGAAGAATATCGAAAAGTCTTTCACAATTTTGATCCTGCTAAGGTAGCAAAAATGACAAATAGCGAATTGAATGTTCTTCTTGAAAATCAGGGAATTATTCGAAATCGATTGAAAATTTATGCAGCTCGCCAAAATGCATCAGTTTTTTTACAAATCCAAAAGGAGTTTGGATCATTTTCCAATTACGTTTGGAATTTTGTGGGTGGGAAACCCATCGTCACGAGAAGAAAATCCCTTAAAGATATACCTGCGTCAACTCCGATCAGCAATACACTCTCAAAAGACCTTAAAAAAAGAGGAATGACGTTTGTGGGGTCTACAATCATTTACGCCTTTATGCAGGCAGTTGGGCTTGTAGATGACCATTTAGCCGAATGTTGGTGCTCATATCGTTGATTTAAGCAATGCACAGTGGATGCAATTTGGGTGCACTCGTTAAAAGCATCAAGAATAAAAGTAATCGATTTCCTCATTTTTCTTAGGGCCGATTACCTGATCGTTACCCACAAGTCCTAAACATATCCCGCTCCCCACAACATGTCTTTGAATCTCGTATAGCCCTTCCAGATCGTTTGCCACCCAGGCTCTCCGTCCGATTTACGTCCTATAAAGCCGCCTAAGCGCGCAAGGCAACGCCAATAATCTCTCACCGTTTTAAGCTTCACTCTCAGCCGCTGCTCCATAAGCATAATACAGCACTTGGGTACTACTTCTTCGACTCGCGTTTCTGGTGACAATCGGCAGTGCTCTCTCATCGCCAAGAGTTGCGTTGCTATCACTCCA
>DAIDIM010000059.1 GCA_027459365.1 Chlamydiota bacterium | reverse complement strand
GCATCAGAAAGATAAGGGTGGAAGTGGATTTGGATATCATCCTATTTTTATTAAACATGGCTATCATAAATCTTTTTCAGAACTTGGCGATGAGATAAAAAATCGGATTTCCCATCGACGAAAAGCCTTAGACAAACTCCTCCCAACCCTTGAGACGCTTCTTGTTCTTCCTGCTTGACGGCTACAACATCCTTTTTTCCCTTGTCGACTCATCCAAACCGTTTTCAACGCAACGCCAAGAGGTGATTGCGTACTTGCAAAAACAGGTTGCAAAACTAAAGCTTACAGGAATGCTTGTTTTTGACGGCTTTCATAGAGGAAATGAAGAGAGCGGTCGTGGATATGAATCTCCCTTAGAGATCGTCTTTACCCCAAAAGGTCAAAGCGCCGATGCCTTCATTCTCGAAAAAGTTGAGCTCACAAAAAATCGAAAAGATGTGAGGGTTGTGACAAATGACGAGGGGTTGACAAGACAGGCAAGGTCGCTTGGAGCTCAGGTCCAAACAAATCATGCATTTGTAAAGTACCTAGCGTCCAAGAAAAAGATCCTACCCGAAAAGAAGAGCGTGGATACTCCTAAAAACAAAGAACGACTCCAAAAAATCTTTGAAGACCTGCTTTGATTTCGTGCAGATCAGGTTTTTATTGCCATCTCCTCTTCAATGAATTTTACAAAAGGGTCAATTCCGTTTCCTAGGCTTGCTGATTCTAAAGCTGCAAAATAACGTTCTCGTTGACTTGCTCGAATAATTGTCCAAGGCAATCCTCCAGATGCAAACATCACATTCATCAAAAATCGGGCTGTTCGTCCATTTCCATCCATGTAAGGATGAATATATACAAAGATAAAATGCCCTAGAATTGCACGGACAATAGGAGATTCTTCCTTATGTAGACATTTGAAAAAGGTGTTCATTGCTTCGTGAATTGATTCTCTCGGAAAAGGAATATGCCTAGATCCACGAATATAGACTTGTGATCTTCGATAGCCAATTATATCGGCCGGTTTTAAAACTCCAATGTCAAGTAGTTGCTGAAAAAGGGATCGCATCCAAAGTTGGATATTCTTCTCTGTTTCGATAGTAGGAGATGCTCCATCAAAAATATGACTGATTGACTCTTTCACAGCTTGGAAAGCCCTGTAATAGCCTAAAGCTGCAAGAGCATCACGAGAAGCTCGATCCGATTGATTTTCGTCTGGATTCCATCCATTGTTCATCACACGCTGAACAATTCATCATCGACTCGATATCCTTCAATGGAAAGCGAGTTATATGCATCCTGTACGTAAATCTTTTCAAGCCTAGAAAAATAGGTCGTTTTATCCAAGACTTTATGCGGTAATTGAAAATGGTTGAGGATCGTTTCTCGATATTCATTCCAAAGAGCGTAAATACGAGCAGAATATTGGGAATTGACCTGAGAGGAGACCATGGGTTTTTCTTCAATAAACGGATTTTCTGGAAGAATCTTGAAATGTTCGCGCTCTAAACCTAACCTGATTTGTCCGGCCATCTTAGGAAGCCTTAAAAATTCGTAAGCACCTATAATACGATTTGCTGCTCGTTTAAAGTCATATTGAAGGATCGTCTGTATGAATGCAGAGGGATCATCGATCATGCGCATGGCAATCTCTGCATCTCTCGCATTTTTAGTGAAATAGGTTGGGCTCACACGGCAAAGGGCAACAGGCAAACCCATGACTTGGACACTCTTAATCAAATCGGGACGCTCAGGGAGATTTTTTGGATCTGAATATGTAAGAAGTGATGTATTAAACGGCAATTTTAGAGGGGAATTATTTCCTTTTTCAGCAATAGCAATGACTTGTTTTGGAATTGTTGTAGAACCGACATGTAAATCTAAAGAATTCTCAGCAGAAAGACAATATTTTTTCCCATATTTACGTTGCAGATAAAGTCCTATAAATTCCCAAAAACTCCCATACCAAGGAGATGATTCTCCAGATGGTACATCTGGACGAACTAACAAATACCACCCACGTGTGATTGGATGAAGCCATTTTTTCCGTACAAGCAATTCCCGGTCTTCGCGTGTAATGTCTTCTGAAAGAACGATATGGTCTTTCGTAGTTTTATGGACTCTGGCTAGGGCCTCTGAGAAATCGGACATAAAAATATTTTTTACTTCGAATTGATGTTATCATTTACTTCGAATAGCTGCTATTTTTTACTTCGAATTAATGTTAAACAATTGACATTAAGTATATTATAGAAAAATCTTATGCTTCGCTTTCGGCGAATACAAGAGACTGTGAAAGAGCGACATCATGCCATGGGAAACGTTCAATGAGTTGCATCACTTCTGCCGTTGAGGTCGACTTATTGAGTGCAATCCGGAGCTCTTTGACCCCTTCTAACTGTTTGAGATACCAACAGCCGACTCGACGAAAGTCGAGGAGCGATTGCTTTTCGTTGCGATAGCCAATGATGAGATGAAAATGGTCTAAAAGGGCACTGCGGATATCGAGCGGCGTCCTTTGTATGGAAGGAAGCCCTTCCATTGCTCTAAGGATATCTTCAACGATCCAGGGACGGCCAAGGGTTCCTCTTGAAACAAGAACTGCATCGCAATTTGTATGGGCAAACATACGAAGTGCTGCATCTGCATCAAAGACATCGCCATTTCCAATCACTTGAATCTCTTTTGCCACTTGCTTGCATGCCTTGATGTAATCCCAATTGGCAGGCCCCCTATAGCCTTGCGCCCGCGTTCTTCCATGGATTGTAATTGCTTTTGCACCGGCCCGTTCCGCAATCTGCGTAATGAGGGGGGCATTGATCGATTGCTCATCCCAGCCTGCCCGAATTTTTACGGTTACGGGGATTTTTACAGCATTGATCATATTCGAAAGCATTTCACCGATGAGATCGGGGTTTTTTAACATTCCTGAACCACTTCCATCTTTGGTTACTTTATCGACGGGACATCCACAATTCAAATCGATGACATCGAAACCAAGATCCTCCGCAATGCGAGCAGTTGGAGCTCCAAGTTTTGGTTTGCTTCCACAAAGCTGCGCGCCTATCGGATGCATGGAGGCTTCAAAATCCATTAAACGAAAGGTGTGTGAGTCGTTGCGAATGAGGGCATCCATCTTGATCATTTCACAATAGGTAATTGCAGGTCTAAAACGAGAGGACATTTGACGAAAGGGATAATCGGAACATCCTGCAAGTGGCGCATAGAGGACCCGATTTTTTAATTGGACGTTACCTAATTTGAAAGGGGTATTTTTCATCGTAGGATCGCTAGAATAAAAGCTTCAAGAATGCGGAGGGCAATAAATGCAAAAATGGGGCTGAGATCAAGACCGCCTATGGGTGGGATGATTCGCTGAAAAATTCGAAGGTACGGATCTGTGTAAAAGGCAATGAAGCGAAACCATGTTTGATAGCGAAAAGAGGGAATCCACGATCCAAGAATGCGCACAGATAACAATAATGTATAGGCAACAAAGAAATAGTGGATGATCTGTTGAAGATAGTGTGCAAACATGGTGTGGAATTATATCAAAAATCCCAGATTTATGGTAGTATCAAACGTTATGCAAATTCTCGGGATCACTTTAGATAAACCTTTTTTTCGATTAGCTTTAGTTGAGAAAACAAAAAAGCGCTCCCAAATTCTTTATTTGAAGACATTTCCGATCAGCGATGTTGAGGGTGTAAAGCAGCTTTACAAAGCATTTACTGGGAAAATTTGTTCCTCTATTTCTGCAAAAAATCTCTTGATTCGAGAGCTAGAATTTCAATCCAATACCAAAAAACATCTAGAGCAAATCATTGCTTTTCAAGCAGATGCGACTAGTCATTTAAGTGAAACAGAGGTCTTATCGATTCCTTATATCCAACACGCGAATAAAGAAAAAACAAATGCACTCCTCTTTACCGTCTTACGCTCGGGAATTCGAGAAATTCTCGACACTTTTGGAAAGATGGAGATCGATCCTGATTCAATGACGGCAGCTCCCCTTGCTTTAATCACATTTTTGAAATGGAAGATCCCCCATATTCAAGATGCCTTTATCATCGATTTGGGATCTGATGAGTGGACATGCGTTTGCATGGACAAGGGGACTTTAAAAAAATTTCATTCTATTTCAGGTGGAATCGAATCTCTTTTAGAGGCCCTTTGGGAAGATAGAAAAAAAAATCTTATCCCTAAAGAAATTACAGGAATTGCAAAACAAATTGACCTTCTTCAGCTACAATCGACTTTAAACTCCCAACTCTCTTCGAAAATGTTAGCAATGAGAAAAGAGCTTGCTCGAGTGATTTACTCTTTTTCAAATCATTTTGGACAAAAAACCATCTTTTTCACAGGACGGGTTGATGCGTTTGGACAGCTTCAAGAATTTTTAGAAGAGGCGATCACAGATTCTGTGAAACCTAATTTATTTGAAGAAATTCCAAAAGAAGAACAAAAACATGCAACATCTATTGGAATTGCGATAGGGTTTAGCGAGCCTTCGGTACAATTTCTTCAAGATGAATTCTACCCCAAAAAAAATTGGAGAAAAATGGGACTCTCCTCCATTTATTTATGCGCAATGTCCTTACTTATGGCTTTGGGTCTGATGGGATTTTCTAACTATTCTTTTCACGCAAACAATCGCAAAATGATCAGTAGCCTTCAATCAACATTGCACGAATGGGATCAAATTTTAGAAAAAGAAATCTTTGTGACAGACAAAGAAGAGGAAATTTTAGAACATTGGGAGAAGGCGACAAAAAAATATACCAAAGAGTATGCCTACATATTGCGTTGTCCCAAAGTTGCCCAGGTGCTCTCTTGGATTTATCAACATCCAGCCATTCTCAGCGCCGAAAATGATCAAGACCCAATTGAGATTAAATCCATCAGATACCAACTCATTTCATATCCTAAAATCGATTCTCCAAAAGATCCCTATGTTGCAAAGGTGGAGATGGAATTTCAGACAGCAAGCCCTCTCAATGCAAGAAAATTTCATGAAGCAATTTATCAAGGAGAGGGTTGGGCAGATAATACCCAGGAGATCCAATGGGAAGTTGCAGATCAAAAATACCTTATCTCATTTTACTTAAAGGAAAACAATGCTTGAGCGCCTTGGGAAATTTTGTTTTTCGAAAAAAAAACCATTTCTTTTTTATCTAACTCTTATTTTTCCTATCCTCATTGCTTCTTTTTATTCTTTCATCCAGTACAAAAAAATGATCCACTTTGAACAACTTTTCTCTACAACTTGTAAAAAGGGGAAAATGGCAATCATTCGAAAACAAAAAAAAGAATCTTTTATTCAGCGACATAAGAATGCAAATCCCTATTTTTTAGATGAATATATCGAGTCAATCACATTTTCAAAGCCTGAAATTGAGGAGTTAAATAAAATCATTCAACATCCTGCATTATTCGATAAAAAAGGAATCGAAGCACGACTTGATTTCTTAACCAAAGGGGCAAATCGGCTAAAGTTTATGGAAGAGGCGATCCGCTCAAATAATACGATTAAGGAGACAGAAGAAAAGCAGCGCCATCCCGTACAAATGGATGATGAGGATGTCAAAAAATTTTTAACGATGATTGAAGATATTGATTCCGAAGGAACCCCTTGTCATCCGCAGTTTATCATTACCGATTTTCGATTAGAAACAAAACAAACTCCTCTAAAAACAAATATTTTTGAAATAGAAATGCAATTCCTAAAAAGAGAGTTTGAATGAGAGCTATATTTTTATTAGTCATCTTTTTTTCCAGTTGTTATCATGCACGAAATGAAGAAACGATGGTTGCGATCCAGATTCAAGATCGAAATGGCCTGACAGAAACAATTAATTCCAGCGATCGTTTAAAGAACTATCATCAGACCAATTTTCTCTCTTCCCAACCCTATAAAAAAGTTCTCCGCATCTATCGCAATCATGGGAAAAGCCATTCCAGAATCACGACCTATCACCCAAACGGAAGCCTCTGGCAATATTTAGAAGCTGAGGAGTTACGCGCAAGCGGCGCCTATCGTGAGTGGCATTCTAATGGGCAACAAAGAATAGAGGCGCATGTGATTGGAGGTCCCGCCGATGTGACGCCAAGTGCGCAAAAAGATTGGTTATTTGATGGGGAGTGTCAAGTTTGGAATGAACAGGGGAAACTCATCGCAAACATGCCCTATCGAAATGGCGCTTTGGATGGGAAAAGTCTCCACTATTACCCATCCGGCGCTCTTCAAAAAGAACAACTATTTACAAATCATCTCCTGGAAGGAATCTCTATTGAATATTACCCTAATGGCGATATCCAATCTAAAGTCCCATACAAAAAAGGGATGTTAGACGGCATAGCATCAGGATTTTTCTCAACAAAAGAGCTTGCTTGGGAAGAACTATATCGAGAAGATTTTCTCATCAAAGGGAACTACTATAATCAAAATGGAGAAAGCATCTCTGAAGTTCAAGATAGCAATGGAACCCGTGCCATTTTTGATGGAGACAAAGTGTCTCATCTTGTCCAAATTCAACTAGGAATTGCACAAGGCTTAGTCAAACAGTTTAACAATAACGGAGAACTCATTTCGACTTATACCATAAAAAATGGGGAAAAAACAGGCATTGAAACGATGTTTTATCGTGCATCTGAATCTGAAAGTAAAGCCCCTATCCCGAAACTTGCAGTCAATTGGCATGAAAATCAGATCCATGGAACGATCAAAACTTGGTATAATAACGGACAACTTCAAAGCCAGAGGGATTATTGTCATAATAAAAAAATGGGCCCCTCTCTTTCTTGGTATCGCGATGGCTCTTTAATGCTTGTGGAAGAGTACGAAAACGACAAGCTTGTAAAAGGGCAATATTATAAAAAAAATGGTTTAGATTCGATCTCTTCTGTCATACACGGAAATGGAGTTGCAATGCTTTATGATGAGAACGGAGTATTTTTGCGAAAAGCAACCTATCTGAAAGGGGAAATCATCGATCCCGGGGAATGATCACTGCTCTACGCGCTTCAAGGTTGAGGCGGGCTTTTGGTTTTGATCGCTCTCCTCTTTTGGATTGCAAAATTGAAGGCCTGGACAATCATTTGCTCGCACCATTGAACCAGGAGAAACACGATGACACATAGAATAAAAACCCCTTGATGGACATTGCCAAATCACAATATAAGGAGTCAGCGATACATCGGGTGTACCTGGATGTTTATACTTCGCTGGAGAGAGATGGGTTGTGAAATTCTTCTGTTCACTTGGCTGCACCGAGATCTGACCTAAGTAGGTTCCATCTGAGGCTTGAATTGTAGCAGTTAGGATAAAGGGGGAGTCATTGTACAATAGAATGCCTCCACTATCTGGACCTGCAAACAAAATAAATGGAGCGAACAATAAAATCACTATTTTATACATTGGACCTCTTATTTAAACGAAGCAGTGCGAAGATCGAGATGTCCTTGAGGGGACAAATAGACGTTCGATAATTTCTCATTTTTAACGTAATTCAAAGCGAAGTGATAAATGGGAATAATAGGCATTTCATCCATTAAAATCTCTTCCGCTCTACGTAAAATCTGCTTTCTCTCCTCTTTATTGTTACATAGCGCAGATCGGTTTAAAAGTTCAATATATTCCTGATTTTCCCATCCTGTGTTGTTTGTTCCATTGTCCTTAGACTTAAAGACTTCAAGAAAATTTATCGGATCATTAAAGTCGGCAGTCCAAGATCCAATTGCAATTTGATATTTCTTTTGCGAAATCTTTTGAAAAAACACTTTGGGCTCAACAGCTTCAATCTCGACGTTCAGATTCAGATTTTCTTGCCACTGCCTTTGTAGAGTTTGTGCAATCAGCGCATTTCTCTCATTGTTATAATAGCTAATCACAATGGGAGAAACAGGCGTTGTCAATTCTTGCATTAAAGAGCGGGCAAGATTGAGATTTTGATCAAAATATCCAGCGCCAAGACCCATTTCCTTAGGGACAAGGCTTGTTGCAACAGTTTGTCCCCCTTTCAGAAGATGTTCTACGATTGCTGTACGATTAATACTCAATGCCAAAGCGCGCCGCAGTTGAACGGATGAAATTGGATCATGTAACACATTTAGACGGCAAAATCCTGTCGCAAGAAATGGATTTTTTTTCACATCCTTTAGCTTAGTGATTGCATCCACTGGCAGTGTAGAGAGTGGAGATCCCATCCAATCTAGTTTTTTTTCTTCAAACAAACGCAGGGCTGTATCTGGTGTAACAACAGATAAATCGACACCCTCTAATTGAACAACATTTGACTCCCAATATTGTCCATTCTTTAGCAATTGAAGCTGGTCTGCATGTCTCCAATTTTGGACTTTAAATGGGCCATTTGAAATCAGAGTGTTTGGTTGCAGCGCCCAATTTGGATTGGATCTGACGATCTCTTCAGAAATTGGGGAAAAAGCAGGAAGAGTTAATAGATTTAAAAAATAGGGGGTAGGTTTTTCAAGTTGGACGCAAAGCGTTTGATCATTGGGTGCACTTACGCCAAGAGATGATGCCGGCAATTCTCCTAATTTTACCCTCTTTGCATTCTGAATTGGATAGAGATGATAGGCTACATCACTTACAAAGTGTGGATCTAAAAGGGAGCTCCATGAAAAGACAAAATCGTTTGCTGTAAGAGGTTTTCCATTAGACCAATTCGTCTTCCGAAGATGGAAAATAAATTGTGTACCATCCTCTGTTATTTCGATCTTTTCAGCAAGAGATGGCTCGATTGTTCCGTCAACTGTTTCTCTAACAAGACCACAAAATAGCATGTGCAAAATCACATGACTGTCAAGGTCCCGTGCCTTTCTTGGATCAAGAGTTGCAGGCTCTGCTTGGATGCTTAAATGAACAGTTTGCTTAGAAACAGGTGTCTCTTTTTTAGTACATCCTACAAAGAGTAGGGCAATCAGAAGAAAGTAGATCATAAAATGATGATAACAGAAAAAAGAAAAAAGGACCGCCTTTGAAAAAGGCGGTCCTAGATAAGCTCAAATCAAATTAGAATGCAAAGAGCAATGTGAGTGTAAGTCCATGCATGTAGAGATTCCCATTTGTTCCAGGAATTCCATTCATTGCATTCGCAAACTCTACCATTACGTTTTGATCCCATAATACATGGAAGTCATAGCGTAGTGACAAATCCATGTAATAGCTTTGGCACCAGAGGTAAGATCCCCAACCAAAACCAACTCCTAACTCAGCAGTCGGTCTCAAGAATCCTAAATGATGCAATCTTGAAGAATCAGATTCTGTTCCTAAACTTTCGCTTAGGTTAATACTTGTATAACGTGTATAACAAATAGAACCTGCAGCGGCTCCTTCAAATCTGAAGCCAGCGCCCAAGAGCCAGTGCGTGTTTGCCCCAACAACTGGACCAATTGCCCAGCTATGTGAACGTACACTTACAAAAGAGTCCGTTACAACCGGGAAGCCGGACAAAGTAACAATCGCAGATGGAAAATCGACAGAGAAATTTTGTCGAATCCACTGACCTCTCAAACCAG
>DAIDIM010000101.1 GCA_027459365.1 Chlamydiota bacterium | reverse complement strand
CACATTGAGACGGTTGAGCAGCAAATCAAACGAACTTATGAAAACTTCACAAAACAACCTGCCCCTCTAGAGAAATACATCTTCTTGATGAATTTGCTCAATCACAATGAGATTCTGTTCTATCAGTTTGTTGACCGTTTTGCTACGCAAATGCTCCCGATTATTTACACGCCAACAGTTGGTGATGGAGCCATTCACCATAGCAATATTTTTGCCGAACGGCGTGGCTTATATCTCTGTTATCCGTTAGCTGACAAAATGGATGAGATTTTAGCCCATTATCCACACGATGATGTGCAGGTGATTGTAGTGACGGATGGTGAGCGCATTTTAGGTCTTGGCGATCAAGGACTTGGGGGAATGACAATTCCGATTGGCAAGTTGATTCTCTATACCCTTTTCGGGGGAATTCATCCGGCAAAAACCCTTCCAATCATGCTCGATGTTGGGACAAATAATGAAGAGCGGTTGAACAATGAGCTCTATTTAGGATGGAGACATCCACGCCTAAGTGGCGATCAGTACGATACTTTTATCGATCAATTTGTAAGTGCGATCAAAAAACGTTTTCCAAAAGTTCTGCTTCAATGGGAAGATTTTGGGAAAAATAATGCGCGAAGAATTTTGGACAAATACCAAAAAGAAGTTTTAAGTTTTAATGATGATATTCAAGGAACGGCGTCGGTTACGCTAGGGGCTATTTTAGCAGCTCTTCACTCCTCGAATGAAAAATTAGAGGATCAACGTTTTGTAATCTTGGGTGGAGGAAGTGCAGGTAGCGGTATTGCAGACTTGCTGGTTTTAAAGATGGAACAAGATGGGATATCTCGAGAAGAGGCGGAGAAAAAAATCTATATTCTCGATAGTCAAGGACTTGTACATTCCGAACGCCCTCGGACCTCTCCTCTTTTAAAAAACTATGTGAGAACAGATGTGAAAGGTTGGTCAAAACAGGAGACCATTGACCTATTTGACACAGTGAAAAATGCTCATCCGACTGTAATGATTGGCGTATCGGGTCAAGGTGGTGTTTTCACAAAACAGATCATTCAAGAGATGTGCAAATTAACGAAAAAACCGATCATTTTTCCATTGTCAAATCCAACCTCCAAAACAGAAGCTGTTCCGAAAGACATTATTGAGTGGTCAAATGGAAATGCAATTATCGCAACAGGGAGCCCTTTTCCACCCGTATCATTTGGCAGTAAAACATACAAGATTGGACAGTGTAATAACGTCTATATTTTCCCAGGAGTTGGAACAGGTGTGATTGCAGTCCATGCAAAAGCTGTGAGTGAAACCATGTTTTTAGAGGCATCTCAAATACTTGCCAGTTTTTCACCGCGTAAAAATGATCCTACTGCATCACTTTTCCCCGATTTTTCAGAGGTGAAAAAAGTGTGTCGTGAAATTGCAATCGGTGTTGGGAAAAAGGCAATTGAAGAGGGGTTATCCGACGTTTCCATTCATGAAGTGGAAAAAAAGGTCGATGCGTTGATGTGGAAGCCACATTATTCGAATCTTGCTAACTGAAAATATTTTCATTACAATGTAGGAATGGAAAAAGCAAAACTAGTCATTATTGGTTCTGGACCTGCAGGTTATTGTGCTGCCATTTATGCGGCGCGAGCAAATTTAAATCCCGTTCTTTTCGAAGGTTTTATGAGTGGCGGCGTTCCGGGCGGCCAGCTCATGACAACTACAGAAGTCGAGAACTATCCCGGTTTTCCTGATGGAGTTATGGGGCCTGAACTCATGGCAAAATGTCGAGATCAAGCAGCCCGTTTTGGAACGCGCATTTTGACTGAGGATGTAGGATCTGTCGATTTTTCAAAGCGCCCTTTCAAAATTTTCGGGGGCAATACTCAAGTTGAGGCAGAAACAGTGATCATTTGTACAGGTGCTACAGCCAAACGACTTGAGATTGAAGGTGCCGGGGATGGAGAATTTTGGCAAAAAGGGGTTACTGCGTGCGCTGTTTGCGATGGTGCAGCTCCCATTTTTCGGAACAAAGATCTCTATGTGATTGGGGGTGGGGATAGCGCTGTTGAAGAGGCCGTTTTTCTGACCAAATATGCAAAAAAAGTGTTCCTTGTTCATCGCCGTGAAGAGTTGCGCGCATCGAAAATTATGGCAGACCGAGCGAAAAAACATCCGAAAATTGAAATCCTTTGGAATTCAGAAATTGTAAAAATCACAGGCGATCAAATTGTCCAAAAAATACACTTAAAGAATCTCAAAGACAATCAGATTCAAGAAAGAGAGGCAGGCGGCGTCTTTTTTGCCATAGGTCACCAGCCAAATACCGCTTTTCTAAATGGACAACTAAAACTCAATGAGGCAGGTTATATTCTAGTCCATAATGGGACGTGCACCTCAATCGAAGGGATTTTTGCAGGCGGCGATGTTCAGGATTGGATTTACCGGCAAGCAGTCACGGCAGCCGGGACCGGATGTATGGCAGCACTGGATGCAGAAAGGTGGCTGGCCCATCAGGAGCATTGACTTGAATACGTTTCTCATCTCTTTTCTTGCACCACTCGCCCTTCTTGCTGTTGAAGTGCAGCCGTGGTTTGGAGATGTCTATCAGTTTCATTTTCTAGGAAGCTATGCCTATAGCCGATTTAACTCCTTTTCTTATGGGAGTCCACAGCTCAAAGAACCCTTCCAAGCCCATCTCCTCTATCTAGGCCTCGATTTTTCTCCGTCACCTGTATGGAGTATCGATGGCGATATGCAACTTGCAGCCACAAGCGCATCTTCATTCTATTTTCGCTCCATTGCCCTTCAAGCTCGCTATCTTTGGTTTGACGACATCATCGGCGATCCGATTAGCTTAGTCACAGGTGGCTCGATTCGAGCCACTTCATCCACAGGCCTTCGAGATATTAGCTGTCCCTCTCATGGGAATGTCGATTTTGAACTCGATCTTGCACTTGGTAAAGAATTCGAAGCCTCTAACTGCTGGTTATTTCGCACCTGGTTTTATGGAGCAGTCGGCCACGCAAATCGAGGGTCGCCCTGGGTAAGGGGAATTATTTCGTTCGAAACAAACATTGATGATCGACATAAGTGGGCTATCTTCGCCGAAGGCATTAATGGCTATGGCAGGCATGTTCATGTGAATATTGATCACTTTTATGGTTACGCCAGGATCAGAGAAAAGGCAGTCGATTTAGGAATACGCTACGGATATAGGTTAGATGTCTGGGGAACAATCCGCCTTGAATATTACCGTAGAGTATTAGCCAAGTCTGCGCCAAAAGATGTGAATACTTTTGTCGTGAGCTATTTGCTCCCCTTCTGTTTTTAGTGAGGAAGGGCTAATTTTGTTAAATTATTTATATACAACGAGATATGATCGTATTCAGCGTTTTTCTATCATCCGCTTATTTTCTTGGATGGAGATGCTCATATATAGAACAAGAACTTAATCCGCATAATGCTCCCAAAAACACGTTTTGAATTCCTGTAACGGGTCTAAGAATAAGATACGCTACTCCATTCAACGCTAAAGAATAGGGAAGACTTGGGTAGTAAAAACGATCGTATACTTCATTCTTGATATTTTCAAAATTTACTTTTGTCATAATAAGTATCCTTTTTTTTAATACATATTTATTATAAATGAAATAAATTAAAAAAACAATGTTTATAATAGTTTAAAAAAAGTTTAAGACTTTATTTAGACTGCTCTAGGAGCGCAGTTGCCATGGCATAGTTCATACAGTGGCTAATCGAAAGAAGAATCTTACCCCTTGCCTTTACTTTCTCACTGCACTCCACAACCGGCTTGCCCCTCTCGTCATTTGCGATTTCAAGATCATGCCATCCTAAATCTTCCCCAAAACCGGTCCCAAGGGCTTTTGCAATGGCCTCTTTTGCTGCGAAACGTCCGGCATAGTGGGGAGCGGGGTCTTGATATTTGTTACAATAATCTTGCTCTTTTTGAGTAAAGAGGCGATTGAGGAAGGCAGGTCCATGTCTTTCAATGCTCGCCCGTATACGTTCAATCTCGATGATATCAGTCCCAAGACCTTCGATCATTGCTCTTCATGCTCTTCGTGATTAGGGTATTTCCCTTCTTCCCCAGCTGCATTACAGAAGATCATTCGGCCAGAGCTCGTATGTTTTACAGAGAGAACTTGTGCTTCGATTGTTTCTCCAATGTATTGACCTCCACCATTGACCACAACCATTGTGCCATCTTCAAGGTAACCAATTCCTTGTCTCGGCTCTTTTCCATAGCGCTGGATTTTAATCCGTATTTGTTCGCCTGCTTGCATCAAGGGTTTTAGAGCATTTGAGAGAGAATGGATATTGATAATGCGAACTCCCTCAATGGTTGCTGTTTGGACTTTGCTAATATCTGCTGTGAGAATATTTGCATCAATGAGGCGGGCAAGTCGCGTTAGCTTGCTCATAGGATCTTTAATGTCGGGGAAATCTGTATCATTATAACGCAATGCTAGATCGGGGATTGCTTCGAGTTTTTTTGCAACATCCAAAGCGCGCTTTGCTTTCGCTTTTGTCATCTCATCGGCAAGTTCGGCTGTAGCATAGAGTTCTTTAATCAAAAAACGGGGGATGACGATGTGGTTGTCCACAATTCCAGAGCTTGCTAAATCAATGATTCGTGCATCGGATAAGACAGAGTTATCGAGAAGGAGATCTTTTTTATTATGCGATGTTGGAGTGAATTTGACAAAGGGGATTGTCACATAAAGTTCGTCTGCCGACTTCAAAGTCATTAAGGTTCCAAGATATAAACCAAAGAGAAAGAGGGCAATTTTAAGAATTTCCAGAGATTCTGCAGGTAAATGGATGGATGCGGCACTGATGACTAAAATGGCACCTAAAATCAGAACAAGGGCTTGTCCCATTAGATAGCCGACGAAAAGTCCAATGATCGCTGTATTAAAAGCTCGTAGGTTAAATCGACGAAAAAGGAGATCAAATCCAAAGAGGATTCCCCCTAAGATTGCTCCAGAGATGACCCCTTCAATCCATGTTGCCAGAGTCATCCCTTCTTTGCCCGTGACCATATACATGGTCATAAAAAAGATGCATAGGATAAAAAATAAAATTCGGGTAAAGGCCAGCGACAGATGCATAGAAAAAGGCTCCATTATTAAATCTTTATAAATCGATTATATTTCTCAAAAGATTTATTGTCATGATTATACTGCAGGGCGTTGAATTTTTCCGTTTTGACCTGCGTGAAAGCTGCCTAAGGGAGTAGAAGAATCAATTCATTGATTCGTCTATTCCCCAATTTCCGCGATCGCAAATGGCCTAATATTTATGGTATGAGCTCCCTTCTTCAATTTCTAGAGCGCGATAAAGTTGCTCGACGAGAAGGAGACGGACCATTTGATGGGTGAAGGTGAGGAGAGAGAAGCTAATACGGTATTTTGCTGCTTGCAGAATTTTTGCACTTAAGCCCTCAGCTCCTCCAATGACAAAAACAGGACGAGAGCCCCAAAGGTTAAACAAGTTGTGACTCAATTGTTCACTTGAGAGGGGTTTGCCTTGAATATCCAAGGCGATAAAGGATGGCTCTTTTAAAACTCTCTCTTCGAGATCATCGGAGAGAATCCACTCAATTTCCATCTTTCCCTTAAGCCGTTTTTCATAAATTGAAATCGCTTCCAAGAGCCATGTTTCTTTTACTTTCCCTTGCGTTATCACTTTGATTTTAAACATTTTTCAGTATACTTATTTTCCTATGTTTTATTGGGATCCAAGACCTGAAATTTTTTACATTCCCATTTTTCATTGGCCTATTTCTTGGTATGGGCTTCTGTTCATGCTTGGTTTTGCATGCGGCGTTCCCATTTTCGCAGCCATTTTACGCCGTTTTTTTACTTTTGAAAAGAAGTATACGAAAAATGAGATCATTCGGAAAGGATCACTTCTTGCTGACCGAATGATTATCTATGTTTTAATTGGGACAATTGTCGGCGCAAGGTTTGGTCATTTCCTTTTTTATGAAGATCCATCTGCCTACTGGGAGATGTTTACGATTCAAAATGGGGGTCTTCATGGACTTTCAAGTCACGGCGCAGCCATCGGCATTATAGTGGCCCTTTTTTTCTTCCGTTTGTCCATCAAGAAAAGTGATCCAAAACTAACATTGCTCCGTTTGATTGATTTCGCTTGCATTCCGACGATATTTTGTGGCGTTTTTATCCGTATAGGCAATTTTATCAATCAAGAAATTTTGGGAAGCCAAACCTCTCTTCCTTGGGGAGTGATCTTTGGACATCCTGCAGATCATAGTTTGCAAGTACCTCGCCATCCGGTGCAGCTTTATGAAGCTGCTTTTTACCTCTTTGTTTTTCTCTTGCTTTGGCGTTTGAGTTATCGCTTTAATTATCTGATGAAAGAGGGGAGAATTGCAGGCCTTTTTTTTATTCTCGTTTTCGGCTTTAGAATTCTCATTGAATTCATCAAGCTAGAACAAAGTGATCTATTGCACTCTTCATTCATCACCATGGGCCAAATTTTAAGCCTTCCCCTCGTAATCGTTGGAATTTATTTGACTATCCGTTCAAAAGCTTTAGAGTAATTTGGCTCTTGGGTAAGTTCACTCACTAGCTCTGAATAAATCACTTGATCATTTTCATCGATGATAAAAAGGCTTCGGGCAAGTAGGCCAGCAAGAGGTCCATCTTGAATCAATACACCATAAGTCTTCCCAAATTCCTTATCACGCATCATGGAAAATGTATGCACATTGCCCACTTTCTCATTTTCACAAAAACGTTTTACCGCAAAAGGAAGATCTGCCGATACAACGATGATCGCAATCTCTGGATGTTTTTTTGCAAATTCATTCAGATGTTTTGTCATTGTGGAACAAACCCCAGTATCAAGGCTTGGTACAGTTGCTAGAATTTTCTTCTTTCCTTTGAACTCTTGAAGCGTCCGATCTTTAAGATCTTTATCAACTAGTTTAAAATCAGGAGCTTTTGTTGTTGGAAGGTTTCCTGAAGTGTGAACTGGTTTTCCTTTGAATAGTATTTGCATGTTACCTCTAGTATATTTAAAAATATAATTTGTCGCTCATTCATTTGCAATGAAATTCTATTACTACTATTGTAGACATATGAGGAAGATGATCTGGCTGATTATGTTGATTGGGGGTTACGTTTGGCTTGTGACATCGGGCAACGATGATTTTGTCATTCGACAAGGGAAAACGATTTGCCAAATGGTATTCGATTGGTTTGATGATGCGGAGATTGATTTCTACGGTGGAGTAGGAAAAGAGAAAGTGAAAAAGAAATCGCGTCGCTGGGATTAGACGTTGTCAAATAATAAATTTTAGAGTTATATAGGAGAAAACGGTTGTTATTTCAGAAAGAGCATAGTGAGGCCTGTACACCCCAAAACAATAGCAAAGACCCGCTTTGTAACGTGTGGCGGTAAGATATGAGATAGTTTTACACCAAGTGCTGTTGTGGATAGAGAACTAATCCCCATCAATAAAAATGCAGGAATATGAATATAACCAATTGTGTTAGGCATGGTCGTTTGGCCGTAACCCATAAAGAGATAAGCGATTGTTCCAACAAACGCGGTTGCTAAGGTACAAGCTGAGGAGCTAGCCGCTGTATTGAGCAAAGAAATGTGAAAGCCTAAAAAAATTGGAATGAGAAAAATTCCCCCTCCAACACCTAATAAACTCGAGAGTATGCCGACAAGAATGCCAAACAAGCTCAGAGTTTTATTTGGATGAGGGGCAATGTTGAAATGAGGAAGTTTAGGAAAGAAAAAATAGATCGCAAACAAAGTTGAGATGGTTCCAAAAACGATTTGCAAAGTTCGACTGGATAAGAAATAAGAGGCAAATGCTCCTAAAATACAACCAATAACAAGCCCAGGAATAACGATCT
Organism: Chlamydiota bacterium; assembly: GCA_027459365.1. Lineage (GTDB taxonomy): Bacteria > Chlamydiota > Chlamydiia > Chlamydiales > SM23-39 > DAIDHZ01. The sequence continues at coordinate 527 of DAIDIM010000101.1, read as the reverse complement.
TTAATACATGGGGAAGGATTGTCTTTTTTTTATGATGCGAGAATGTCGATCCAAGTGAGGTCATCAACGTTGTAGCTAATGCAGTAGCTACACAAATTTGCATGAGATTATCTGGTTTTGTTTTTAATAAGTGAAATATATAAAACATCGATGGAACAGTAATCATTCCGCCACCGATTCCAAGCAATCCTGCCAAAATTCCAGTGATTAATCCGATAACAATAAATAAAAAAATGATCATAAAATGTGCATAGTGCAACCATTTTTTGAAAAAATCAAGAACTTTCTTTAATTATTAGAGTTCAGGTCGAGTAAGAGAGCTAGATTGCTCTAGCTCTCTCCTCTAAGAACCGTACGTGATACTTTCGCATCATACGGCTCAAGCCCTTCTATAGTCCCGTGCAAATGACGTGATTGACATGAAATTTTCGTGTGGTATAATGAATGGTTTTCGCGCAAAGGAAGTGAATTATGCTCGACACCAAAGGCAGGCCTCTTTGTTCTGAAGAAAGGCGAATCATCGTGAA
>DAIDIM010000092.1 GCA_027459365.1 Chlamydiota bacterium | reverse complement strand
GCGGATCTCTCTCTTGAGGGAGAGATCAGCAACGTTCTCGAACTCATCAAAGGGGAGAGATTAGGGATTTTGAGACAACTGATCGATTTGGATAAACAGGTCAAAGCTGTAAATCATAAGACTGCAGCACTCAAAATAGATCATGACCAATTCAAGCTTCATCAAGACACAGAATTGCGGATGATGAGAAGAGCTTCAGCGGCCGCTATTGCTTCGCCAAGTGCATCGCCTGAGAGAACTGCAGCGGCGGCTATTGCTTCGCCAAATGCTTCGCCAATCAGAATTGGATCGTCTTTTGAAGATTTGCTGCAGTTTTTTGAAAAAGATGAGCGATTTCAGCAACTCGTTCAACGTTTTGCGAAAAGTTCATACGATCAAACCCCTTCTGCTCGATCAATTTCTCCAGGAAACGGTGTAAATGGTTCATCACTAGATTCTCGAGAGGCAAGAATTCGAAAATTTAGACAATTATACTCTGATAAGTTACAAATTACTTCAGATGGATATGTGATTGTCTCATCAGCAGAGATCATTAAATTTCTTAATGGTAGAGGAATCAATATTACAAAATATGGATTAAAAAAAGAAGGTGATTTAACTCTTATTAACGCTAACAAAGTAGATGATTTAGCAAACGATTATTTTACGATGGGTATAGTCACAAATGAGGCAAGACATGTTGGGAATCAGGACTGGTCTCTTGGGGCCGGTTTAGATCGACATGCGCTACACAATTTACCACTTGCTATTTCCCATTCTCAGGCTATAACAAGCATACTAGGGCAACAAACAAGTTCATCACAAACGCGTAGACTCTCCATTGCCTCGAATTCAAGTCATGCACAAGGTGAAATTACTCCCACAAAAAGTCTGGAGAGAACAATGACTTCACCTCAAACACATCGCTTCAATGATTCGAGTGCAAGTCAGATAAAATCAAATGTTGTGAAGAACAATAAAACCTTCTTAACATAGATAGTTTATGAAATGGGTCTCTATTGTTGTTGTAGTCGTTTTTTTGGTGGTTTTGACTTTTTGTAAACCGAAGAGTCCAAAGACGGTACATGCTGCACCCCCTTTGATGGAAGAAATAACCTTTGAAGCAGAACTCGATACGCAAAATTTGGTGGCTCAGAATGCGATCTTTGAAACAAGTCATCCTGTTTCAATTTCAGAATTTAATCAGCCTGCTCCTGTTTTTCAACCAAGTTTGAAAAGTCCAATGCTCGCTGCCACCCTTGCGATTGTTCCAGGTCTTGGACATGTTTATTTGAATGATCTGAAAACAGCAAGTGCCCTTGCAAGTACTGCAGGAATTGGGGTGGGACTTTACTTTGGCTCCAATGAAAAAGTGCAAACATCTGGCGTGATTGGATTAGAAATGACTGAATTTTACAGCGTCTATTCTGCCTATCGAGATGCAAGGCAACAGAAGGGAGTTCTTGCCTATTCTTACCCAATGCCTCAAGAGAGTTTAGCGGAATTAGCCTATGCCCCTTTTCAGTGGAGTGTGATTAAAAAACCGGAAGTTTGGATAGGCATTGCGACAACTTTAGGTCTTGCTGCGGGAGCACTCTATTTATCAGGAAACGCGGAAGCCTCTGTTGCTTCTGTGGACAGAGCAGATATGCCCTATTTAGCGCTGCCTATTGGAATAGGGGAAGAGGCATTCTTTCGGGGATTTCTTCAGTCAGCTTTGGCGGAAGTATGTACCCCTTGGGGAGGCATTGGTCTATCATCAGTTGCTTTTGGGCTTGCCCACATTCGCAATGCCTATGATCTAAGTCCTGAAGATAGGTATGGCTATTTTGCATTCGGACTTCCTCTCATAACGGGATTGGGACTCTATTATGGATGGCTCACATATAAAAATCATTCTTTGAAACAGAGCGTCGCTGCCCATACTTGGTATAATTTTATTGTCATCATGACAACCGCGATCATACAACATCGGGCAAGTGTTGGAAAAACAGGATTTGCTCTGAGTCTCACTTTTTGAGTAACTCATTTATAATGAATAACTTAGTATGCAAAACTTTTGGGTTTGCCTGTAGGATTCTTTTTTGCTATACTGTCAGTGGTTAAAAGAGATTTTATGACAAAAAAAAGAATCGTTGTTACAGGGCTTGGAGTTGTTTCTTGCTTCGGAAGTGATGTCGAGGAATACTACAACCAGTTGCTAGCTGGAAAAAGCGGAATTACGCCGATCGAGGAGTTCCCATGTAGCGACTATCCTACCCGTTTTGCTGGAGTCATTCACAATTTCGATACTGGCGATTATATGGATAAAAAGCAGGCTAGGAGAGTCGATCCTTTTATCCGCTATGCAATGGTTGCTGGGAAAAAAGCCTTAGAAAGCGCTAGGATTACGGCTGACTCGAATCTTGATAAAACACGTGCTGGAATTATCATTGGTTCTGGGATGGGTGGCATGAGCATCTTCTATGATGGCGTAGAGACCATTTTGACGAAAGGATATAAGCGCCTGACCCCATTTTTTGTCCCGTATATCATTACCAATATGGGTGGAGCGCTCCTTGCGATGGATACTGGCTTTATGGGCCCGAATTATTCGATTTCCACTGCTTGCGCAACAGCCAATAACTCGATTCACTCAGCCGCCCAACAGATTTGGGAAGGGAAGGCAGATTTGATGGTGTGCGGCGGAGCTGAGGCGGCGATTAATCCGATAGGCTTAGCCGGTTTTGTGGCCATTAAAGCTCTCTCAACACGAAATGATGAGCCGACAAAAGCATCACGTCCATGGGATAAAGATCGAGATGGTTTTGTGATGGGAGAGGGGGCAGGAGTTTTAGTTTTAGAATCTCTAGAACACGCGCTTGCTCGAGGAGCTCCAATTTATGCAGAGTATCTAGGAAGCGCAGTCAATTGCGATGCGTACAACATCACCGATCCAAGCCCCGATGGCAAAGGGGTTTCTCTCTGTATTGAGGAGGCTCTAAACTGCGCTGGCGTTAAAAAGACAGATGTAGATTATGTGAATGCCCATGCCACATCGACACTTGTTGGCGATTTAGCGGAACTTGAGGCCATGAAACTTGTTTTTGGCGATCATGTAAAAAATATTTTAGTCAATTCCACAAAGTCGATGATTGGCCATACATTGGGTGCTGCAGGAGGTCTTGAGGCAGTAGCGACGATCCAAGCAATCCGTACTGGAATGGTCCATCCAACAATCAATCTCGACAATTCAATTCCAGAAGCAGCTGATTTTGATCTGGTACCAAATGTGGCAAAGCCTCATAAAATAAAAGTAGCTCTGTCGAACTCCTTTGGATTTGGTGGGCATAATTCAACCCTTGTTTTTGCGCCTTATAAAAAATGAAATACGAAGAATCCTTTGGAGTTATCCCTTTACGAAAACAAAATGGTTGTTGGGAAGTCTTTATCATTCAGCATAATAAAGGCCATTATTGGGGCTTTCCGAAAGGGCATGCTGAAGAGGATGAAACTCCTATTGAAGCTGCCTATCGAGAGCTGAAAGAAGAGACCAATTTAGATCCTGTAGGTGCAATCAGGACAGATCCTTTTACAGAACAATATCAGTTCACATTGAAGGGCGAGCGCATTTCGAAAAGGGTCTCCTATTTTCTGACAGAGGTCACAGGTAACGTTGTTTTGCAAAATGAGGAGATCTCGAAAGGAATCTGGCTTCCAGTTGAAGAGGCAATTGAAAAAGTGACACACTCTGAAGGAAAGTCGATCCTTTCTCAGGTTGTTATTATTCTTCAAAAACTCTAATATCGGTTCATGTTTTTTTCAAAAAAACCTCATATCCCAGTTTTCCCTGGTAAAATTGAAGTTTTTTCCCGTCACTGTCCTCTTTCGTCCGCAAGTTCTCACAAAAAGAGAATCCCCGGTTTTTCAAAAGTTGGCTGTTACCAGAATTTGATGGAGACAATCGATCTAAATAGAGCCAATATCACCCACTTTCTTGATGTTGCGGGAGGAAATGCCGACTATCTTCCAAAACAGACCATTCAAATCAACGAGGGAACCGAGGCAGGTTCTTTTTTGCGCATGTTGGAGTATGTGATTTCACTTCCTTTAAATCCAGAAACAATCGTCTATTTTGTTGAAGATGATTATATTCACAAGCCTCTCTGGGTGAATATTCTCCAAGAAGCATTTGAAATTCCAAATATCGATTATGTGACCCTTTATGATCACAACGATAAATATTTTTTTCCTATTTACGCCAAGCTCACATCACAACTCTTTGTCACTCCAAGCTGCCATTGGCGAACGACTCCATCTACGACACAAACATTTGCAATGCGTTTTAAAACCTTAATCAGAGATCTCTCCATTCACCGCAAATATTCTACCAACAGAAAAATCAGTGCTGATCACGAAAAATTTCTCCATCTTGGGAAAAAGGGTGCTGTACTTATTTCTTCTATACCCGGATGGTCCACCCATGCAGAACCGGAATTTGCATCTCCGACAATCGATTGGGCAAAGTTCTTCACACAACAAGTAGGTATCGTATGACTACAATATCGTTAACACACAAAAATAGTCTCCTAAGAGATGCATTCATTGTTATTGTCTCAGGAGTTTTCATCACGCTGATTGGGCAATGTTCCATTCCGCTTCCTTTCACACCCATCCCCATTTCTTTCCGTTTTCAAACAATTCTCCTTTTGAGCATTTTTCTAGGGTCTCGAAGAGCACTTTTGGCAATCGGCTTTTTTATTGCCCTTAGTTTACCTCTGCTTTTGACTCCCACCGCCGGATACATTATTGGATATCTAATCGCTGCAGCACTTATAAAGCCTGAAAGACCAGTTCAATCTTTTATTATAGGAACACTCGTTGTGTATGCATGTGGTTTTGCATACCTTACATCAATCCTTGGGATGAAACAAGCATTCCTACTTGGAATTGCCCCTTTTATTCTCGGAGATCTCATCAAATCGATCATAGCCCTCAACATTTTAAAGTATGTTAGGAGTTGTCAAACAATAAAATAAAGCATTTGGGCAACGTGAAAGCTGCCGAAATGCTTTATTTTATGTTTGACAACTCCTTAGCTGTTTTAGAAACACCAATAGGTAAAATCTACGCTGTTTCTGATGATAAAGCCCTTCAATATTTGGGCTTTGAGAAACAAGATGTGCCCATTGGCAATACACAACCCCTTGAGCAGATCAAGCAAGAATTAGACGCATATTTTCGAGGGGAAATTCAAGAATTTAAGACACCCATTCACCTGTGCGGATCTGACTTTCAAAATAAGGTTTGGAAAGAGCTGAAGAAGATCCCTTTAGGAAGATGCAAATCATATCAAGAAATCGCACTTGCGATCAATCAGGCAAAAGCAAGCAGGGCAGTGGGCAATGCCTGCGGTTCCAACCCCTTCATCATCATTGTGCCATGCCACCGCGTGATTGCAGCCAATGGATCTTTGGGTGGTTATAGTGCGGGGTTAGAAAAAAAGGACTGGCTTCTCAAACATGAGAATTCTCTAATACAGCTCTTAACTCAGCACCCCTTAATACTTGGAGTAGCAGATCTCTGTCTTCCTCTAACGCGGGTATCTGATTTCTAATAATCTTTTCTTTCCAATATTTATAAATTTCATGTTTTCCTTCCGAATTAAATTGTGATAGACGATTTGCAAAAAAGAAAGATATAACAGACATAGGTTGAAGTTTTTCGGTTTCAAGACTTTTCCAATAGGTAAGGAGTTCGGATACATCATGATCATTTCGATTAGCCATGATTTTTTCCAAAAGAAGTTCATACCAATATTCAGTATCCCATGCAAATTCCTCACCTATTATAGTAGTCTTGGAAGCAATTTGAGGAATTGCTAATTTTACCTTATGTTCTGCCCAGATCTTGTGTAATAACCTACCTTTTATAGCCAAATCAATGGCTGGATGCGTTGCTAGCAAATTGATCCCCCCTTTAATTAAATTGAGATAGAATTCTTCCCCCATGTTTTTCCATATCTCTTCGAGTTCTGTTTGCCGCTGATAAGGTTTTTTTGCTATTTGTGATAATATGAAAAGGAAGCGATGGAAATAGTTTATTCCTGGCGATTTCAATTCAGCAGTATCATTAAATAATGGAAGCCAATGTTCGTGAACCATTTCTATTGGAATTGTACTAGGATCAATCATCGGATTTGCCAAAAATTTTATAATCATCTTTCGATCTGTTCTTGATTGGTACTTAAATATCTTTAACAGATCATTCACATTTGGCAGAGGTTTCAGGGAGTCTAAAAGGCCGATCATCCATTCGATATTCGCTGCTTCAGAAGATCCAGGCTGTGGAATTTTTCGGAATAATTGTAACGCTTCTTCATATCTGTTCCCTGAAACTAGCCATTGAGCGAGTGTCATACCATATTTATTTAGAAAATTCTCAGATCTATTATTTTTAACTTTTGCAATTTCATAGATAAGCAGAGAAATGCAGATCCTCTCCGAATCTGTGAAAGAAGTGTGAGACAAAGACGCAAAAACAGAATCGATATGAGAGAATAGAGTTAAAGGCAGTTTCTCCTCTTCTGCTGACATTTCTCCATTTGGAAAATGAAGCATCCACGAATAAATGGCAGCAAGATAGGGAAGAATTTGGTTTTTGCTTGGCTTAGCTATAAATAATTGACAAATGTCAGAAACTACTTTATGAACTTCATCAGATGGTTCTCGTTTTAGCATTGAGGTATACGCTATGATAGAGATCAATTTCATCAATTGATTCTTGCTGATTGTTTTCAAATGAGTCTCTTTAAGAAACTTAAGAAGTTCAGGGTAAATTGCTTGTGAATAAAATTCCCTTTCAGCGCCAAATTGATCTGGATTTAACAGGCAGGAAGTATGAAATCCTAAAAGTATATCAAGGATTTCATCTGTTAGAGACGATCTGGCAATTGCATTTAGTTGAGATAAATACTTTTGAGCCAGAACAATATGGAGATGAGGGTTTAGTTTTATTAGAGGGCAATGCTGTTTAATAAGTAGATTCTTTGCTGCAGGAATGATGAGTTCCTCATCTAGAGCTAGAAAATCGACAAGTTTTACAAATGCAAGATCCCAGCTCTTTTCATCCGAAAGAATGTGTTTAAACTCTCCTTTAAAAAAAGTGTTGAGGAGCTCACTTGCTTGATCTTTAGAAGGGTGTTGATAAAAGAACTCAAGGTTTGTCTGTTGGACAATCGCCTCTTTTCCTGAGACATTTTTTAGAATTAGCCTAATCTGTTCAAAGAGTTTGATCTCATCTTTAGTGAGTTTTTTCATATATAAAATGAAATCATCAAAAAGTGCTGTGATAGATTCTTTGTATTTTCCTGTTTGCAATATGTCAGCCAAATATTTTCTTGCATTTTCATCATTTGGAAATTCGAGTAGTTTTTTTAAAATTGCTTGTGGATCCTCTAAGCTCAATTTTTGTGTCATTGCAACGGATATTGTTTCAATAAAAACATTTTTGGAAACTTGAGGGATTTTTGTCTGAAGAAATTCCCAAAATGCTGAATTTTTTGTTTTTTTTACCTGCTTCAAAATCAATAAAGTCATCGTATCCAAGATTTCATTTCCTAATCGTTTTTCAGTGATTTTGAGGATTGAAACCATTTGAGTGACCTCTTTTCCTGAAATTGTATTTTCGCGGAGCATATCTTGTAATCGTTTCCAGAGTGTAGAAATTTTCTCCTTATCATTTGTAATTTTTTCCATGAAAGATTGAATGGTAGAAAGGTCAGGATTTGGTAATACTAGAAAGATTTCCCATGCTTGCTCAAGAAACTGATGGTTTAGAAGAAGTTGCACCAACTTTTTAAATAATGGTTGCAATTGTTCTTCATGGGTATTTTTCTTGAGTATTTCTGAGATGATTTTTAATGTACTCTCATCTAACTTTTCGAAGAATTCGATTGAACAATCGAATATCATTTTGGCTTGAGATGATTTTTCTAAGGATGTGTCTTGAAGGTATTTTTTGAAAATTTCGGCCCCTTTATGAACTGATAAGGATTTCGTTTTCAGTTCTTTAAAATTTTCTAAAATCCAAATCGGGAATTGATCGAGAGAACTTGGGTCAAATTCAATGAGTTTTTTAATGAAAGCATTTGCGGTTCCTGCAGGTCTTTGTACGCTTTGTTCGCCAGAAGGTTTTGCGGTTGTCGCGGCAGCTATTTTCTTTTCTTTATTTTCGATGAGTCGCAATGCAATTTTGTTTGCGATACTTGCCAAAAGCTTTCTATGTCTTTGATCGAGATTTTCTTTAAATAGAGATTCGCATCTGGGGATAAACGATTCGATTTCTTGATTTTCTAAAAATAAATCGAATTGTGCTGCAAAAATTTGAACTTTTTGCATGGCATTCGTCTGTGGTTCTTTTATGATTGTATCATGAAGTTTTCTTGCTATTTGACCTTTTGGAAGAACATTTTGTTCTCTGTTGTAGCAATTTAGAAAATCGTTCGCAAACGCTTTATAAAATTCCTGAGTTGAGTGAAGCTTTTTATTCCTTAATTGCTTAGGAGGAATCTTATATATATCCTCAATAAGGAATAGGACTACTTCATAATACCTGTGCTCTTGTAAAAGGAAAACTTCGGACTCAGTGATAAGGAGCATCAATTCATCAGCACCTTTTAATGTTGGATTTTCAGAAAATCCCAATAGTTTCGAAAAAATTGGATTATTCGTATATTGTTCACGAGATTGTTTGACTATCGCTAATTCCAGAATTTTTTCTTTAATGTTCATTTCTTTTATCGGTGTAACGTCTAAGACGTTTGCAGGAGAACCGTATCGATTCGGACCTTGTGCTGTATCCTGGGTAGTGAAAATCTTTTGAGCACAAGCCGCAACACTCATCGCAGAAGAACTACTTTGAGTATTTCTACCTACAACAATCGATTGAGAAGAACTTGCTGAAGCCGCACTCGCATTTGTGACTGTGCTATTTTGATGAAAAGAAGAAATGGGATTCGTATTCATATAAAAAATTTAATAATTTCAGGGGTCATTATAGGTGGTTTTTAATTTTTAACACAAATTTAAAAAATTTGTTAGTTTAATTATTGCTTGCACCTATTTTGAATTAACATTTGATTTTTCGCGAAGCAGATGAAAATATTCGATTCTTTTTTTAAGCTCGCGCTCAAATCCTAGGTCGTTTGGAGAATAATATTTTTGACGTTTCAACTCATCGGGAAAGTAGTTTTGACCTGAGAAAGTATTGGGTGTGTCGTGATCGTAGATGTATCCTTTGCCGTAACCTTGCTCTAACATGTAACGTGTAGGGGCATTGAGAATGATTTTTGGAGGTGGAAGATGCCCCGTTGTTTTGGCGCTTTCCATCGCTTCGCCAAATGCGGTATAGAGGGAGTTGCTCTTTGGGGCGAGGGCAAGATAAATGACTGCTTCAGCAAGTGCCAGATCTCCTTCAGGCATCCCTAGATGATCATATGCTTGCCATGCATGAAGTGCGATGTTCAGTGCATTTGGATCTGCAAGACCGATATCTTCGCTTGCCATTCGGATGATACGGCGGGCTAGAAATTGTCGATCTTCTCCGCCATTGAACATGCGGCAGAGCCAATAAAGAGATGCGTCAGGGTCGGAGCCTCGCACAGATTTGTGAAGTGCCGATATGAGATTATAGTGTCCTTCATCTCCTTTGTCATAAAGGGGTCCTCTTTTTTGAACCCAATCAGAGAGTTGTTCAGGAGCGAGGAGGGGAGTTGAGGGTGCAAGGGAGAGTGATTCAAGCATATTGAAAAGATGGCGAGCGTCACCCGCACTCCATGAGGCGAGAGTTTTTTTAGATTCCTCTGTGATGGGAAGTGGTTTATAGCGATTGATGAGAATCAGGAGTTCTTCTTCGGTCAGTGAGTTGAGAATGAGGGTTCGAAGGCGAGAAAGAAGTGCGTTGTTGAGTGAAAAAGAGGGATTTTCTGTGGTAGCTCCAATGAGTGTGATTTTACCGCTTTCCACGAGTGGCAAAAACGCATCTTGTTGCGCTTTATTAAATCGATGAATTTCGTCTACAAAGAGAATGAGAGGTTTTTTAAATAGGGGAAGAGCATCGTGTTCAGCGATGATTTTTTTAAGATCGGTGACTCCTTGATAAACGGCGCTAAATGGGATAAAGGTAGCATCGAAGCTTTGGGCATAAATGCGAGCAAGAGTTGTTTTCCCACATCCAGGAGGCCCCCAAAGAAGGATAGAGAGCGCTTTTCCTCCTTGAATGACCTTGCGAAGCCATCCAATGAGATGAGATTGACCAACGACATCGTCTAAAGTGTTAGGTCTTTGTAATTCTGCGAGAGGTTTCATTTTGTACGAACTGCAGGCCTTGCTGTGTGAGTCGAACTTCGGTGTCCCCAATTTTTTTGATAAAATTGGATTGGCCGAGCATTTTGACTACATTTTTTATAGCTGTCTCTTTTTGGTGAATTTCTTCGGTAACTCTCTTAATGCTAATGGCTTGGAATGGATCGCCTTGGGCCATGGAGAGCTCAAAGAGCTTGAGCATGAATCGTTCGTCGATAGTCTTCATCATTTTCTCTTTAAGCGTGCGCCATTTGGTGTGTCTTCTATGAGATAGCCGCGCGAGAAGATCGCCTCTCGCATTTGGTCTGATACACTGAAATTCTTCGCTTTTCTCGCTACTTCTCTTTTGTGCAAAAATTCGAGAAGATCGTTGGGGATTTCCTCTTTTTTGTGGAGGGGAAGTACGCCAAGAACTTGATCCCATTGTTCAAATAATTTTAGGGCGGCAGCGGCTTCTTGTCGTCCGATCGCTTCCTGATCGCAGAAAGTATTGAGATCGCGGATGAGATCAAAAAGTGTTGCTAGAGCTGCAGAAATATTGATGTCATCAGATAGTGCTTCTTTGAACGATTTTTCTGCACTATTTAGAGTATCATAGATGTGTTTGTTGTTTTGTCCGTGCATTTCAATACTGCGAAGACGTACGATGAGATCTTCAATTCGTCTTAAACTTGCTCTGGCAGCTAAAAGTGACGGGAAAGTAAAATTGAGCTGAGATCGATAATGGCAAGAGAGGAGAAGGTAGCGCACCTCTTGGCCTGTATATCCCTGTATTAGAAGATCGCGCAGTGTATAGAAATTACCGAGGCTCTTGGACATTTTTTTATGGTCAACAAGGAGGTGTTCGACATGCACCCAGTGTTGCACAAATTTGTGTCCAGAACATCCTTCGGACTGCGCAATTTCATTTTCGTGATGAGGGAACATATTGTCGACACCGCCACAGTGAATATCTATGCTAGAGCCTAAAATATCCATCGCCATGGCTGAACATTCGATATGCCAACCTGGCCTCCCTTTCCCATAAGGGCTCTCCCAATAAATTTGACCATCTCGCTCTGAATCATAGGCTTTCCAAAGAACAAAATCAGAGAGATTATCTTTTTCATACTCATCTGCGTTATTGTCTCCCGATGCATTGATGATCAACTCATCCATGCAAAGATGGGAAAGTCTTCCATAGGTAGGAAATTTTTCGATGGAGTAATAGACGCTACCATTGCTTTTGTAGGCAATTCCCTTTTTTAAGAGCGTTTCGATGATCTGTAGCATTTGGGGGATGAATGCAGTTGCTGGCGGATAATGTTCTACAGGTTGAATGTTTAACGTTTTCAGATCTTCAAAAAAGGCTTTTTTGAAAGGGTCGGTGAATTCTTTGAGTGTGACTCCATTTTGTACAGCGCCTTTAATTGTCTTATCATCAATATCAGTAAGGTTCATGGCTTGATTGATTTTGAAGCCAAAAAATTGAATCACTCTGCGCAATAAATCTTCAAAAACATAGGTGCGGAAATTCCCAATATGGGCAAAGTTATAAATTGTGGGTCCGCAGGTGTACATAAGAATTGTGTCACCGTGCCGAGGACGCACAATTTCTTTGGTTTTACTTTCTGTGTTATATAGGTGCAAATCCATATTAAATCTGATCTTGTAGTTGTCTATAGTTTGTTTTTCCTGTGCCGAGAAGTGGGATCTCATCAATTTTTCTAACTTGTGATATTTTAATGAGACGGCTCATCCCAGATTCACTGATGATTGCATTGGCCGTTTCTTGCGACAGATCAATTGTTGTAAAAACAGTGATTTCAGGTTTTTCATCTTTTTTCTCTAACGCGCAAACGGCAAGTAAAGGGGCATCGGAGGAGGTGAGCATACCCTTTTTCATAAGACCATCAAGTAGCGCATGTTCAATGGCGCCAAGGCTAATCATCTCTCCTCCAATTTTAATGAATCGTTTCAAGCGCCCAGAGAGAATCAGAAAGCCATCTTGATCAAAATACCCAATATCGCCTGTCCGATACCATTTTTCCCCATCTATTTCGATGAAGGGAGAGCGAGGATTTTCTAAATAACCGTGAAATACATTGGGACCGCGTATACAGATTTCTCCTTCATTCCCAGGGGGTAATAGTGCAGATGTTTCAGGGTGGATTGTGCAAGCCACGATACCTGGGATTAATTGACCAACTCCT
>DAIDIM010000091.1 GCA_027459365.1 Chlamydiota bacterium | reverse complement strand
ACAGGTGTGATCCATGAGCATTGCGGGGCAACTTCGTCAAAGTCAATGTCGCCGACAAGCTTGCCTGTAGAGAATCGGTTAATCCCTACATCGATGACGACGGCCCCAACTTTTACCATCTCTTTTTTAACGAATTGGGGTTGGCCGATTGCGACAACTAGGATATCGGCACTTTTTGTGATTTCGGTAATGTTTTTCGATTGACTGTTGGCGATTGTGACCGTTGCATTGCAGCTTTTCTGCATCATCATGGCGGCTAAGGGTTTCCCAACGATGTTACTTCGACCTAAGATCACTACATGTTTACCAGCGGTTGGGATCTCCGTTTTTTTGAGGAGGGTGATAATCCCATTAGGTGTGCAGGGGAAAAATCCACATTCTTGGCCAAGTAAGAGCTTACCCATATTCAGAGGATGAAAACCATCTACATCCTTCGATGGGTCAATGGCAAGCATAACCGCTTTATCATTGATGTGTAGGGGAAGGGGGAGCTGAACAAGGATTCCATCGATGAGAGGATCACAATTGAGCTTTTCAATATGTTGTATGAGTGTATCTTGAGTTGTATGATTTGGCAATTCAATGAGATGCGATTGGATTCCAATGTGTGAGCAGGTTTTCTTCTTTTGCCGAACATAGGTGAGGGAGGCCGGATTTTCGCCGACTAAGATGAAGGCAAGGCCAATTTTATGTGGAAGCTCTGCAATTTTCTCTTTGAGCTCTTCAAGGATGTCGTGAGAGATTTTTTTTCCGTCTATTATGTTATTCATTTTGCATCAGGACGTTGGAGAGCATTGTATGGATTTTTCCATTCGTACAGAGAATAGGATCTTTAGCTCTATGGTGGATTGGTCGATTGTCCCAGGAGGTGACTTTGCCTCCAGCTTCCTCGATGAGGAGAATTCCTGCGGCACAATCCCAAGGAGATAGCCCCACCTCAAAAAAGCCGTCAAAGCGACCTGCTGCCGTATAGGCAATATCGATGGCGGCGGATCCCAAACGGCGGATCGGGATTCCAAGACGCAAGATATCGACAAAATGTTCAATGCAATGGTGCGGATTTTCATGAAGATTATAGGGAAAACCAAGGCTGATCATCGAATCGGAGAGTTTGGAGACGTTGGAGACTTTCAGCTCTTTTCCATTGAGGAATGCACCTTTATTTTTTTCGGCGACGAATAGTTCATGAGTGATTGGCTGATAAACAACTCCACAAAAAAGTTCCCCCTTTTTTTCGAGTGCGATACTGACAGAAAAAACAGGAATCTGATGGGCAAAGTTGACAGTTCCATCAAGGGGATCGATGATCCAAAGGATTTCAGAGGTCTCACCACTTGCGCCACTTTCTTCAGCTAAAAACTGGGATTTGGGTACATATTTAGAAATGAAGGAGAGGATACTTTTTTCTGCAAGCAAGTCGAATTCTGTGACAAGATTGTGTATGCCAACTTTTTGGGTAATTGAAAATTGTGTTCCATATCCTTGTCGTAAGATTTCACCCGCTTGTAGTGCTGCATCAATTGCGATTAGGGTGTAGTTGGAAAAAGTTTTTTCTTTATGTTCAGCCAAACGATTCTTCCTTTAGAAAAAAGTTTCAGTGGATAGGCAAACCAAATGAGCGCATAAAACGCATCGGCAATAGGCATCAATACTAAATCCACTAAAATCCATTCTCCGGTAAAAGGAATTCTTCTGTCAAAGAGAAAAAGTAAAAAAAGTTGCAGAACCGTTGAGACAAAAGAAACAAGGAGTGTAAATAGGCTCAAATGTCTCGGCTGATCATAGGAGAAAAATCGTCTGTAACGAGAAAGGATGAATGCGACAAGTGTATAGTTGAGCGCATGCACTCCGATAGGGTCATTTGAGAATAGATCGAGAAAAATACCCCCCATCATTGCAAGAAGGAGGCTTCTCTTAGATGAGCATTTTAAAGTGACAAATGCAATCCATGGCGCAAATGCAAGGATGACGAAATGGGGGAAAATTGTCATTTGTAAGAAAAGGGCGATCGCGCTTAACAGGAATGCAAAGTACAACATCGGTTATGCCAGCTCCATGCAGACTCAACGATTAACGAAAGTTTGGAAACCTTTGGCGCCCATTGAAGGAGCTCTTCCGCTTTTTTGTAATTGGCAACAAGATGTGATGGTTCACCTTTGCGTCTTTGTTCGTAAACTACTGGTATTCTGTTGTTTGCAACTTTCTCAACTTCGCCTATGATTTCGAGAACTGAATGCCCTTTTCCGGTCCCTAAATTGACAATTGTACTTGGGTTGTTTTTAAGCAAATACTTCAATGCATTGACATGCGCGTGCGCGAGATCTTCGACATGGATATAATCACGAACTGCACTTCCATCACTTGTTGGAAAGTCGGTGCCATAGACGATGATCTCTTTTCTTAACCCTTTTGCCACTTCAATAATGGAGGGAATGATGTGGGTTTCTGGAGTATGATCCTCTCCAATTTCTCCGCTAAAATCGGCCCCCGCTGCATTAAAATAGCGCAAAATAACTGAGTTCATTGGATAATCTTGAATCATCTGCTCGACCATCAATTTTGATTTGCCGTAGGGATTGATCGGATTTTGTGGGTGGATCTCGGTAATGGGTGAAAATTGAGGATTTCCATAGATCGCGCATGTACTTGAGAAGACAAGATAAGGGATTTGACCGCGCATTGCTTCTAAGAGATGAGATGAGCCGCAAACATTGTTTTTGTAATATTTTCCAGGATTGTGCATCGATTCAATGACGAGCGCAGCCGCTGCAAAGTGGAGAACCGCTATGGGCTTATATTCTTGAATTGTTTTTTGCAAAAGATCTGCGTCCAGGAGATCTCCAATAACTAATGGCCCCCATTTTACAAAGCTTTTATGTCCTGTAGAGAGATTATCGTAGGTAATGGGGGTGAAGCCGGCAGCATGGAGAGCTTTGCACGTATGGCTGCCAATATAACCTGCGCCGCCAGTCACTAATACATTCATTTAAAATGCCCCTTTTGCTGAGAAGACTGCCGGAATTGTTTTTACGATAATTGCGAGATCTTGCCAAAATGTGTGTGAAGTTGCATAGCGAGCCTCCATAAGGCACCTCTCGGCAAAAGAAATATGACTTCTTCCTGATACTTGCCAAACACCGGTAATGCCGGGACGGACCGAGAGAATCACATGCGCCTTTTCACCGTAGAGTTGTTCAATTTCTTTGGGGCAATCGGACATTAGAGTTGGAGGTCTAGGTCCCACAACGCTTAAATCCCCTTTGAGCACATTCCAAAATTGAGGCATCTCATCGATCGACGACCTTCGCAAAAATCGGCCAATTGGGGTAATTCTCGGATCATTTTTTAGTTTTTGAAATGTATTCCACTCACTTTGTAATGCCGGATTGCTTTTCAAAAGATCATTCAATCTTTCATCTGCATCTTCATACATGGACCGAAATTTTAAGCAATAGATCGGTTTTCCATACAGACCTGCTCTTTTACTGGTGTAGAAAACAGGTCCTTTTGATGTGCACCTTACAATGATTGCAATGACAAAAAAGAGGGGGAAGAGAACAATCAAAACACAAACACTAAAAAAGATATCAAAGAGTCGTTTCATACTTTTTGTAATTGATCGGGGACACCGATCGCAATATAATCAAATCCACGTTCTTTCATATCTAATGGTTTATATTGATTTCGTCCATCAAAGAAAGCAAGGGCTTTCATCCTTGATTGCACATCTTGGAAATCGACAAGTCTAAATTGCTTCCATTCTGTAAGGAGTGCCACCGCATCTGCCCCATTTGCTGCTTCAAATTCATCTTCGCACCAAGTGATCTGCGTTGATTCTCCCAAAATCTTTTTTGCATTGGGCATCGATACTGGGTCAAATAAGCGCAATTTTGCCCCTGCCTTCAAAAGCTCTTCAATCAAGACAAGGGACGGAGCCTCTCTCATGTCATCGGTATCAGGTTTAAATGATAAACCCCAAATGCCAATTGTTTTGTTTTTAACACCGCCACGATCAGCAAAATATTGGATCATCTTATGTCCCAGAACCTTTTTTTGACGTTCATTCACAACATCGATAGATTCGAGGAGAATCGGCTCGGTTCCCGCCTTTCGGGCCGTTGCAACCAGCGCGCGGACATCTTTTGGAAAACAGGAGCCTCCATAGCCGACACCAGGATAGAGAAAACTATAGCCAATCCGGCTATCAGAGCCTATCCCCTTTCTTACCTCATTGATATTTGCCCCCACTTTTTTGCAAACATCTGCAATCTCATTCATAAAAGAGATCCGCAATGCAAGCATCGCATTTGCAGCATATTTGGTCATCTCTGCCGACAAAATATCCATGACAATCATCCGATCGTGATTGATTGTAAAAGGGGCATAAATTTCCTTCATCGTATCGATTGCTTTTTGCGAATTTGCTCCAATAATAATCCGATCTGGCTTTAAGCAATCTTGAACGGCTGCCCCTTCTTTTAAAAACTCAGGATTTGAGACAACATCAAATGGGATGTCACCCCTCTCCTCTCTGATGATAGAGGCAACCCTGTGAGCGGTTCCGACTGGAACAGTCGATTTATTGACAATGATCTTATAGCCATTCATATGTTTTGCAATCGATCTTGCAGCCGCTTCAACAAACCCAATATCGCAGGAACCATCTGTGCTTGAAGGAGTTGGGACTGCAATAAAACAGACCCTTGCATCGCTTACTGCTTTTTCATAATCGGTTGTGAACTTCAACCGCTTTTGCACCATATTGCGCTTCACTAGCTCATCCAGACCTGGCTCAAAAATCGGAATCTCACCATTCTTTAACATTTTGATTTTTTCTTCATTGATATCAAGACACGTTACATGATGTCCCATTTCAGCAAAACATGCACCTGTAACAAGACCCACATACCCAGTTCCAACCATTAAAATGTGCATCGAAATTCTCCTTCACAAGAGATTATTCTTATCAAAGAGATGAATTCTCCGATATTTATTTTTATCCTGCCATCTTGTTATTTTTTGGTGCTCCATCGAAAGAGTATGGAGTATCTTTGGCAGAAAAGCGGATGAGAAGTTTTGATAGCTCTCGATATTCAGGAACTGAGCTTTGGATTTTAAATGCACGTTCTCACCGTGCTGAAAAATTTTACCTTCAAAATATCGAGTAGAAAAAAATAAAAACCTACGCTTGCTAGCAGACCAAATACAAGAGACGGGTGGAGGGGTGCCATAAATACTCCTTTGATTGCGAGAATGGAAATAATTGCGATATCTATAAAGGAAGAGCCGATCATCCAGATACTAGGTGCAGAATGCCAAAAATGGTTCCTTTCCCGCACTAAATAGACGGTGGCCTGACCGGTGAAAACAAGGGTGAGAAAAATCAATGTTTGCAAATGAGGAATCGTCAAAAAATGACTGCCTAAAAATAGGATGGTAAAGGAAAACACTAAGATCAGAGAGGCAAAGAGGCCACTTGCCATCATCAATGTTTTAATATTCCACTGATCAGGCTTGTCTGAATAGGAAACGTGATCAGTGGCAATTGCCATAGTCACAAAATCATTGGCAAACATGAAAAGCACGATTAAGAGCTGCGAGATGATGAAATTTTTCTCGAGAATCAATCCAATGCCTAAGAGGATGGAAATTTCCAAAGTTTTAATGATCTTATTCAGTGTATAGGTCAACATGCGTTGATAGATTTTCCGACTTGTTTTGACTGCCTCTACAATATTATGAAGGCCCGATGTTGTTAGCACCAAGCTTGCTGACGCTTTAGCCACATCAGCAGCATTGGCAACAGCAATGCCAACTTCCGCTTTTTTTAGAGCAGGCGCGTCATTGACTCCGTCTCCGGTCATGCCGCAGATATAATTTTCTTTTTGCAAGATCTCTATGATATGAAATTTGTCTACGGGAAATACTCCTGCAACTGCATCTGCATTTAAAATATTTTCGAGTTGCTCTCTTTCGATAACTCGACTCCCTATCCCTGCTTTTTCAGCAATCGTACGCGCTGTCGTTTCACAGTCGCCGGTGAGCATAATCACCCGAATTCCAAGATTTTGCATTTCTTGAATGACAATGGAGGAGTCTTCACGTAAGGGATCTTTAATCTTTAACAGCCCCGCAGGTTCGCCATCGACAACGACACATAGAACTCTAGAACCATCCGCACTTAAAGCATCGACTTCTGCAGAGAATTGCTCTTTTAAAAGAGCGATCGGGGCCCCAAAGCGAATCCGTATTGTTTTACCTGCATCAGATACGATGGCTTCGGCGTATTTTTTCTCAGGATCAAAAGGGATAAATTCTAATCTCTGCATTTTAGAAGGACATTTCTTTGTTGCTTTGAGGACAGCAAGATCGATTGGATCTTGAGTAGATTCTTCAGATGCAAGGGAGGCAAGGGCGAGTACTTGTTGCTCAGAATAAGGAGAATAACAATGGACAGAGGAAACTTCGAGGATATTTTTTGTAATGGTTCCCGTTTTATCCACGCACAAAATGGACATGGCAGCAGCCTCTTCAATAGCTGAAAGACGGGTCACCAAAACTCCTGATTTGAGAAGTTCCATAGATCCGAGAGCGGTAGCAAGAGTAAATGTCGCGGGCAATGCGACGGGTACTGATGCAAGAAAGAGAAGCAAAGAAAAAGGAATCAGTTCTGATAGAGGGAATTCAAAATAAAAAGCATAAACAAAAACAATCAAAATTAAAACGAAGTCGAAGGTAACAAGGTACTTGACGATTTGGAAAATCATTTTTTCTAAATGACTGGGAGCTTTTGCTAAGCGGACGATTTCAGCTGTTTTTCCATAATAGGAATTGGGGCCAGTTGCGGTTACTTCAGCGAAGGCCTCTCCTCGGAGGACAATTGCGCCAGCATACCCAACATCGCCAGGCTTGCCTTCGATAGGGAGAGATTCTCCTGTCAAAACCGATTGATCAATTGAAAGATTCCCTTCCAGCAATTTTATATCGGCAGGGATCATGTCTCCCATGCGGATGCGAAGGTAATCTCCAGGGACGATGTCTTGCGCAGGGAGTAGTTTCCACTCTCCATCGCGCATGACTCGAGCC